>JBFYPV010000163.1:0-6223 GCA_041303085.1 Crocinitomicaceae bacterium | reverse complement strand
CTGATCCAAACTTTGCCTGCAAAGCTTTGCTTGGTGACCAATACAGAATCTTCGTTGAAAAACGAAAAGTCTGGAATGCGCTGGTAAATGGTATCGGTGATGGTTTTGCCGTTATGCTGGCGATAAGAGACATCGTAATTGCCTAAAAAGGGAAGGCGTTTAGGTGTTTGCTCCGTACAAGACAAAGCAAGTAAAAGGCTCAATAGAATCCAGTTAGTCTTGTTTTTTAGCACGTTCCTTATCGTATTGTTTGATCAAAAGCGCAAGGTGTTCTTTCATTTTACGGATCATGCCTTCGGTGTGTCCATTGAGCACCATCCGCAAGTGGTTTCTTTTGTCGAGCAGCATGATCAACTCGTTGTAAGAAACACCACCGAAGTATTTAGGGTCTCTGTGTATTAATTTTTGACCGTTGTTGCGGAGGTTGTAAAAGATTTTTGGATCGGCACTCACCAACTGCCACAGCTCGGGGTCAAAGCCTTCTACACGGCTTTTGAGCATGTCTTGTATGTCTAGCAATTCGGATTCGGATACCGGATTGCCTAGAGAATCTACTACGATAGACAAAATGCGCACCTGCTTGAGCTTTTTGCGCTTGTTGGTGCGAAGGTCTTTGTAGAGGTTTTGGGTAAGCGGAAAGAAAGCCAAACCACATTGGTGTGGACAGGTCGTTTGGAGGGTAGTTATCAGAACGATTTGGTCTTGATAATCTTGAAGAGAAAGCTCTTGCTTGCCTTTGTGGTTGTAAACAGAAAAGGTTGGTGTTTTCACCAACCCGTAATCTGCTAATTTTTTAAAACGGTGGTCGCAACCACGCGTTGCCATGAATATCAAGATGAGCGCTGGACCAAATACCAGAGAGAGTGCTAATATAGATCTCTTTTTACTTCGGGTGGCAGCTTGCTCTTCCATGGGTTATTGCCACATAGTTTCCCAAACACTACCAATGGCAGTACCTTCTACAAGGGCGATGAAAATGAGGTAGGCAACAAATATGAAGTAGGGAATCAGAATGACGTTGCGTAAATACTTGCGCTCGTCTCCGAGGTGCATAAAGACCATGACGATGTAGCCGGCTTTCAAAAGTGTAAGCAAGATAAAAGTGATTTTAACGGCAGTCCACCAGTCTGAAGATTGCTTGATGCTCGCACCAATGAATACTTCGATCACTGTAACTAAAGTCAGTAAAAGCGTGACTTTATAAATTTTTGAGCGAATTTCTTTTCCTTTCGCGTCGTCGTGGTGCGCGTGAAGTGAATATTCTATGAGGTCGTCTCTTTCCATGTTGTTTGTCGTTTAAGAGAATTACAATAAATAAAAGAAGGTAAATACGAAGACCCAAACGAGGTCTACAAAGTGCCAGTAAAGACCGGTTTTTTCAACCATTTCGTAGTGGCCACGTTTGTGGTAAGTTCCGGATAAGACACCAAGTAAGATGAGGATGTTGATGATGACACCAGAGAATACGTGGAAACCGTGGAAACCGGTGATGAAGAAAAAGAATTGAGCGTATTGTTGCGGCCCGTATTCGTTTTGTTTCATGTTGGCACCGTAAATGACACGTTCTTTATCACCAGAATAAAGTGCTTCGTAATAGAGTTTCTCAGCTTGTTTGCCTGTGATTTCTTTTCCACCAACCTTGTGAAGTTTACCGTCTTTTTTGATGATAAGTTTCATTTCGTGGTCAGCAGCTTTGTTGATTTTGGCTACAGAACCATCGGCTAAATGAATTTTACCGGCCTCTAAATGACCCAATTCAGCAGCATGCTGGAATTGGTGCATGAGGTCTTCTTTAATGACAGCACCTACTTTGTGTTTTTTACCTGCCTCAATAACAGTGAAGTTTTTGATTTCGCCAAAATGACCTTTAACGATTGCTACTGAACCATCGTTGAGCTCGATTTTACCGAATTCAGAACCGTGGATAAAGTGAGACCACTCCCAAGCTTGTGAGCCCAAGAAGAAAAAGCCACCAATTACTGTAGCGATCATCCATTTGGTAACACCTTTGCGATCCATGCGGTGCCCTGCTTCAACGGCAAGAACCATTGTTACAGAAGAAACGATGAGGATAAAGGTCATGAGCGCCACATAAAGAAGTGGGTAGCCGTGACCTAAGAAAGGCATCGAGTTAAAGGTTTCTTCACCAATTGGCCAAGCATCTTGGGTATTGTGGCGAGTAAAGCCATAAGCAATTAATAAACCGCTGAAAGTGAGTGCATCCGAAACGAGGAAGAACCACATCATTAGTTTGCCATAACTTGTTTGGAAAGGGGATTCTTTACCACCCCATAGTGTCTTGGCGTCTAGTTGAGCAGAATGTCCGGCCATTTTAAGAGAAATTTTTGTGCAAGTTTAGTGAATAAAAATCAAAAAGACGAGTAAATACAGCCATAAAAGCCCTAAAAAGTGCCAGAAGATGCTGCTTAGCCTTAGTGATAAATGGTTTTGTGACGAGAACTTACCTGTAAATGAAGCAATTGCGACTTTCGTGAGGTAAAGCAGCGCAATGAGCACATGCAATAGATGCACAAAGGTGATCAAAAATAGATAGGCCGATGCAGAATCTGAGGCTTGCATGGCGCTTAATTGTAAGTGTGGCTTAAGAACCGTGCCTTTGTATTTGAGTTGGCGGTCTTCGTATTCGAGCGCTTTGCCTGAATAATAGATGGTGAAGTCTTTGCCATAGGTGCCATGTGCAAAGAAATCGCCGCGCTTGTCTCGGATGTTGAGCGAGAGTTCGCTGAGACGTACTTCATCGGAGTAGGAGAGTTGGGTGCTGTCGTTTGCAAATAGGCGTCCGTCTTTGATCAGGACAGGGCTTCCGCTGTAGTACAGTTCGATTTGTGCATTCGGTTTCTTAACCTTTAGCGCTTGGTTGTGCTTGATTTTTTCAAACTGCTTGAAGAAAGCTTGAATGGTTTTGAAGTCTTTGTCCGGGATAGGTTTGCCGGCGATGAGGTATTCGTTGCCATCTACAGCGACTAAGTTGCCTTTGTATTTGAATTCGTAGTAGTCTCCGTAGCGGCCGTTGGTCACGAGCATGTCGTTGACGGGGTTAACGCCTTTTTCTACAAGTTGGCCATAACCTTGGAATTGGAAATACAAAAAGGCAGCACCGAAAATAAGTGTTGCGGCCATAGCGCCTTTCAATTGGCCTTGCTTGTCTTTTTTAGCGCCTTGAATGGCCCACCAAAAGCTCAAAGAACTGAGCGCAATAAATAGGGTGCTGAGGTAAAAGCCTGCAGGCATTGGGTATTTGAGCCAAAAAGACTTACCCATTGAGACATAATAGCCGGAGGTAAGACCTGCAAAGAGCATAACGATGCTGAAAATACCGACATAAACGAGGTTTTTCTTCATCTTTTCCCTGACTTCAGGGTTCATTTCATTTTCGTAATTCATGCTAATGATTTTAATAATTCAATAAAACGATCTGAGCGATCAAATACATAAACGAATTGGATGATCGGTAAATAAACAAACGAAGCGAACATGAGTTTACGCGCATCGGAAGTTTCGCAGCTATGGTACAATTTATAAGACAAATAGAAGAACCAAATTCCCATGACGCTGGCAATGATGAGCGTTACATAGCTCGTCCAGCCGAGGATCCATGGCATGAGGCTAAAAGGAATGAGGGCCAATGAATAGGCCATGATTTGGAAGGCAGAAGCCTTGCCTTTGCCGTTTTTGGAAGGCAGCAAAGAAAAACCCGCTTTTTTGTAGTCGTCGTAGAGCACCCATGCAATAGCCCAGAAGTGTGGGAATTGCCAAGTGAACTGTACGAAGAATAAAATACCAGGAATAAATCCAAAAGAATTGGTGGCGGCAATTGCGCCTAAAAACGGCGGAATGGCACCGGGAAAAGCACCTACAAAAACTGCCCAGGGCGTCATTTGCTTGAGTGGTGTGTAGATAAATACATAACTCACAAATGCAATGAGGCCAAGCAGCGCACTTTTCAGGTTGATGAGATAAAGCAGGTAGCTACCGACCAAAAGAAATAAAATGACAACGATATAAGCCTCTTTGAGCTGCATTTGACCGGTAGGCAGTGGCCTGCGGTTGGTGCGGTTCATGATTTGGTCGAGGTCGCGTTCCCAGATTTGATTGGCGCCGTTAGAAGCACCTGTAACGAGTGTGCCGCCGAGCAGGAGGTAGGTGATTTCAAGCCAATCTTTTCCTCCGGCGAATAGGTAACCACTCAGCGCCGAAATAATGACTAAAAACGAAAGTCGGAACTTGGTAAAAACCAAGTAGGTTTTGAATTTTGTTGGCGGTTTGATAGCTGCGTCGGACATTGCTACAAAATTACATCAAATAGTCCTTGTAGAATAGCCAAAACGAGCCAAATCAAGATAAAAACAAACCCGAATGCGATGGCAAGCGCCGCAAGGGTATCGATGATGAGTCCGCCAACGAGTAATAAGACAATACCTACAATGATAAAAACAATGCCTACAACGCCAAACGAATAGCCGATGTTGTTGAAGAAGCCAGGGTGCTTTGACATTTTGTGGTTTGCTGTTGGTCGTGCAGCGGCATGTTGCTTTGCTGTATTTTTAGTCTGGTTTGTTTGTTGTTTTACTGAAATTGACTTACTATGACTTGGCAACAAATGCTTTGTGGCCGGAGCTGATACTGTTCTAGGTGTTTCAATGGTTTGAACCACCGTGGAAGCGTCGGCTATAGCTGTGATAGTAGCTGTTGGCTGGGCTTCAATGATTTCTTTTTGTGATGTTTGGCTAGGGAGCTCTTCAGAAATGCAGGTGCGGATCCGACTATGACGCAGCGCTACATCAGACGAATGACAAGAAGCGAGCAGCATGAGTGCGGCGGTAAAGCTAAATAGACTCAGGTATCTCATGATAGTAATCGTTTTTGATGAAATAATCTAGTAGCCCTTCTTTGAGCAAATGTTGTTGTTGTTGGTGATTGAGTGCCGGCAGCTTTTGGTTGAGTGTGTAGTGTGGCCAGAGGTCGGCATCACGGCCATCGAAGGTGTAGTAGCCATAGGGTTCTAGGAGCGTGCAGATGGCGATGTGCATGAGCTCCATTTTTTGTTGTTTGGAAAACGTTTGGTGCCCCATGCCAAGTTCATTGACACCCACCAAAAATAAGAAAGTAGACATGTCCATTCCTGGGCCGAAGTCTTTTTCGAGGTGTTTTTGAAGTTTTTGAAAGCGGAGTTCGATGTCGTGATCCATATTGCAAAAATACGCATAGAACGCCGAATGTGGGCACAAAAAAAGGGGCCTCTTTCGAAAGCCCCTCCTTTTCATCAATCAACTTCTTATTTTTTCACAAATTGTTTGCTGCTGTTACCAGTAGCTGTTGCAACTTGGATTGTGTAGATACCTGCTTTGAGGTCGTCTACGCTGATTTCTTGAGTAAGACCGTTGCCAACAAACGCTGCAACTACTTTACCTGTAAGGTCAACAATGCGGATTTGTTGCATCGCTTCAGTAGCTTGAACAGTCATGATGCTGTTAACCGGGTTAGGGTAGATAGATACAGAAGAAGTAGCTTCATCGATACCACCGATGCAAGCTGAACAGCTTTCCCAACATACCAAACCTACAGTAGCTGGAGCAGTTACAGTGTAAGAACGGTTGGTGAAACCACCATTTGTTACAGTACAAGACTCACCACCAACAAATTGCTCGTCGTCGTTCCAACCGTCTACAGTAAATTTGTATTCGATTGCGCCCAAACCAAGTGGAACTGTTACTTCCCAAACGTTGTCGCCGTTAGCATCAGTCATTGGTGTACATGAACCACACCAGCCGTTGAATGTGCCATTTAAGAATACACCCGCAGCTGTAGAGTTACCTGCAAGAATGTAGTCATTCATGTCTACAGTGAATGTAACGTCGTTTGTACAAACATCACAACTTGCGAAACAAACGTTAGGCAATGTTACGTCGCCAGCAACTACGTGGTAGCGGTTGTTGAAACCATCGTTGATTGGGTCAATACAAGTTTCAGTACCAGTGAATTCTTCTTGTGCGTTCCATCCGTCGATTGTGAATTTGTACTCAATAGCACCTGGAGCCAATGGAAGGGTTGTTTCCCACATTCCGTTGCCCATGTCTGTCATTGGGTTACAAGTACCACACCAGCCGTTGAAAGTTCCGTTTACAAATACACCACCTGTTAAAGAACCTGTGTATTGTGACATGTCAACGCGGAATTTAACGTTGTAGTCTTGAACTGGAAG
>JBFYPV010000162.1:0-7318 GCA_041303085.1 Crocinitomicaceae bacterium | reverse complement strand
AAGACAAAGCGACCCCAACAAACGAGCAACTCGACTTCAACACCTTCAAGCAACAAGTCCTGCTCGACTACCAACTTGCCTGCGAATCCAGAGAAGCCTCACTTTTAGGCCGAAAAGAGGTGCTCACCGGCAAAGCTAAATTTGGCATTTTCGGCGACGGCAAAGAGCTCGCTCAGATCGCACTCGCCAAGCAGTTTCAAAACGGAGACTTCCGTTCGGGCTACTACCGCGACCAAACGCTCATGATGGCCATTTCAGCCCTCACCATAGAACAATATTTTGCGGGCTTATATGCCCATACCGACGTCGCCATTGAACCGCAATCAGCTGGCCGACAAATGGGCGGACACTACGCCACCCGCAACCTAGATGCGCAGGGCCAATGGAAAGACCTGATGTCACAGAAAAATAGCTCTGCCGACATCTCCCCTACCGCTGGGCAAATGCCGCGCTTGCTGGGTCTGGCTCAGGCCTCTAAAGTGTACCGCGAACACCCTACACTCAAAGAACTCGAAGCTTTCAAAAAATTCACCAACGGCGGCAATGAAGTCGCTTTTGGCACCATCGGAGATGCCTCTACCTCAGAAGGCCCATTCTGGGAAACCTTGAATGCCGCTGGTGTGTTGCAAGTACCGATGGTGATGTCTGTCTGGGACGACGGCTACGGGATTTCCGTACCTCGCGAACTCCAAACCACCAAAGGCAGTATCTCCGACGCCCTCGCCGGATTTCAGCGCAACGCCGAGCAAAAAGGATTTGAAATATTGGTCACCAAAGGCTGGGATTACCCTCACCTCTGTGAAACCTACGAAAAAGCAGTTCAAATTGCCCGCAATGAACACGTGCCGGTCTTGGTGCATGTCAAAGAAGTGAACCAGCCGCAAGGGCACTCTACTTCAGGCTCACACGAGCGCTACAAATCTGAAGAGCGCCTCGCTTGGGAATCCGAATACGATTGCATTGCCAAATTCAAAGAATGGATCCTTTCTTTTGCGCAAAAAGGCCTTGTGCTCGCCACTGAAGAAGAACTCGATGCCATCTCAAGCGCAGCCAAAGAAAGCATCAGAAATGCGAAGAACAGTGCTTGGGCGGCTTTCACTAACGACATTTTACAAGACAAACAAGAGTTGCTCGAACTCTTAAACAGATTCGATGCCAACCACCCTCTTCATGCACGCGCTACAGCCCTGCACCAACAACTTAGCAAAGAAAAAGACAGCATCCGTCGAGACCTCCTCTCGGCCACGCGTTTACTTTTGCGCCAAAGTTTACAAGATAAAAGCCCTGAACGCTATGCGCTCGCCAATTGGGTAGGTCGCATTCAGCTCAAAGCCCAAGACCGCTACAGCTCGTATTTGTATTCTGCCTCTGAGCAAAATATTGCGAGCATCTCTAAAGTTCCGGTTGCCTACGCCTCCGAAAACCAAATGGAAGACGGTCGCATCATTTTGCGTGAAAACTACCGCAAAATTCTAGAAACACGTCCAGAAGTACTCGTTTTTGGCGAAGACGCCGGAAAAATTGGTGGCGTTAACCAGAGTTTAGAGGGCTTACAAGAACAATTTGGCAATTTGCGCGTCTCCGACACCGGTATCCGCGAGTGCACCATTATTGGGCAAGGCATCGGAATGGCCATGCGTGGCTTGCGCCCCATTGCCGAAATTCAATACCTAGATTATTTGCTTTACGGCATTCAAATTATGTCCGACGACCTCGCAACGGTTCAGTACCGCACCAAAGGCGGGCAAAAAGCACCACTCATTATTTCTACCCGCGGCCACCGCTTAGAAGGCATTTGGCACAGCGGATCGCCAATGGGCATGATCATCAATTCACTACGCGGTGTTCACGTTTGTGTACCGCGCAACATGACCAAAGCCGCAGCTTTTTACAACACACTTCTTCAAGCCGATGAACCTGCATTGGTCATTGAGCCACTCAACGGTTACCGCAGCAAAGAGCGCATGCCGCTTAATTTTGGCGAATTTACCGAGCCCTTGGGCGTTCCTGAAATCGTGCAAGAAGGGATCGACCTCACCCTCGTATCTTATGGATCCACATTTAATATCTGCGAACAAGCCGTAGCACAACTTGCAGACTTCGGGGTTTCTGTTGAACTCATCGATGCGCAAACCTTGCTTCCTTTTGATATCCATCACGTCATTGGCCAATCTTTAGCCAAGACCAACGCGCTCTTAATTGTAGACGAAGATGTCAGCAGCGGTGCGAGTGCCTTTATGCTCGATCAAATTTTAGTCAAGCAAAACGGCTACCAACACCTCGACCTCGCGCCACAAACCATGGCAGCCAAAGACCACCGTCCTGCCTATGGCTCCGACGGCGACTACTTCAGCAAACCCAACCTCGATGACATCATCGAAAAGGTCCTGGACATGATGCACGACCTCGATCCAGAAAGTTTTCCGAAGGTTTATGAATAGCAGCAAAAGGAATTTGTAATTTTGTAAAAAAAAAACAAGTGCTCAGAAGTCTTTTTAGTCTTTTACTGGTCGCCTTATTCATCTCAAAGCTTGTGTATGGTTTGATTTGGCAAGTCCATTATGAGCTCAATAAAGCTGAAATCACCGCGCGTTATTGTGAAAACAAAAACAGACCTGAACTCCATTGTAACGGTCAATGCTATCTCGCAAAGCAACTTCAAAAAGCTGATTCCGCTCTCCAAGCCAAAGAGCAAGAGCAACAAAATCATCTCGATCTTGGTGCTAAAATCATTTCAGAACAATTCTATATACTGAATGAAGCTCAATTTTCAGTTTTGCAAGCTCCATTAGTTCAAGCACAGAAAGAAACCCTGAGTAAAGCAGCTCATTATTCCTATAACTATATTCAAAACTGTTTTCATCCACCTTGTATCGCTTGATTGAATTCCTATTCATCAATATAAATACAAATCATGAAAAATATCAGTTTAATGCTGCTAGTGGCACTTTCTAGTAGCACGTGGGCTTGTGATATATGCGGAGGTGTGCATGCCAATAGTTCAATCGGACTTTTTGCAGCAAACCGCTTCCACACACTTGGCCTCAGTACACAATACAGAAGTTACCAAAGCTACGATAACGAACAATTACATTCTAAGGAGGAATTCCTACTCAATAGCTTGCAATTGCGTTTTCAACTGAGCCCTAAACTTCAAATTTACGGCCAGCTTCCGTATCAAGTTGGCAAACAAAGCCTTGATGGTGAAGTGAGTACGAAGTATGGTCTAGGCGACATGCAAGGCTTGGTCAACTATATTTTGCTGCAACAAAAAGATTCAGTGGGTATTACCCAGCACTTTTTAAGTGCAGCAGGAGGCGTAAAAGTTCCAACTGGTTATTTTGTTTCGCCGTCCAACTTGCAACAAAACATGTACCCGGGCACCGGATCTTGGGATTACAGCTTGTTGCTGAACGGTTACAAAAGACTCTCCACTCTATGGGGAATGCAAGCTGAGCTGAGTCAGACTTTGAAAGGAAAAAACACCTATGCCTTTCGCTACGGCGCCTCAAGTCAGGCCTCGACTGTTCTGGTCTATAATTATAAAGTCAGTTCTTACCGCTTGTTGGCTTCTGCAGGTATTCAAGTCGATTATTTTGCCGCAAATCATTGGGATTGGGAAACCCTTTCAGATGAAAGTTTACATCAGGGCCTATTGGTGCAAGTTAAATCGAGTGTCAACTTGCTGACCTATTCATGGCTATATAGCCTTCAAGCACAGCTGCCAGTTTGGCAAAACATCAATCGTGGTGCCCTTAACTTTGGCCCACAAGTTCAAATTTCTATCCAATATTTAATTCAACAAAAAAAACAATCATGAAATATATCTTTTCAATTTTAAGCATCGTTCTCGTTATTTTATTCGGAGCTACTTCTTGTGACAAAAACAAGAAAAAAACAACTGGTGAGCTCGAAATTGCTTTTGAACACGTTTGGGGCTTGGACGAATCTGCCTTCAGCCTCAACACAGAATACGTTCATCCCATGAACAATGAGGTACTTAATTTCAGTACTTTTAAGTATTATGTGTCCAATATCATTCTCACTAAAGAAGATGGTTCGCAATGGAAAGACTCCAACAGCTATTATTTAATTGACCTTAGTAAACCAAGTTCACTGAACCTCGCTTTAAGCAATGTACCTGTCGGGACTTACCAATCCATGACCTACACACTAGGTGTCGATAGCCTTCGAAATGTTTCTGGTGTACAAACCGGAGCGCTTTCAACCGCGAATGGTATGTTCTGGAATTGGAATTCAGGTTATATCATGCTGAAGGCAGAGGGAACAAGCCCTGCATCGAGCTCAGGAAGCTTTGCGTATCATTTAGGTGGTTTTAGTGGCCAGTACAATATCGTCACAACCAAAACGGTCAATTTTGACACTGAGAAACTCATGATCAACAATGACCACGCTTGTGAAATTCATATGAAGGCAAGCCCATCTTATTTACTTGGTAATGATGCTGTTGCAAACGGTGCTAATGTCATGATGCCCGGGGCAAGAGCAAAATCTCTAGCGTTAGATTTTTATAGTTCTGTCGTTTTTGAACACTTACACAATTAATAACAATGGGTTTGCTTTACCAAAGTAAACTTGATCAAATTTGGAGCCGCCTATTTGTGGCGGCTCCTTTTTTCGCTTGGCTATTCATCAGTTCTTGTACAAAGGAAAATGTTTCAGATTTTCAAGCGCAAGTTCCTGCTTATTTCCCAAAACCCAATTACACAAAACATGTTCAAGACTTCACGAAAGGTCGTTTTGAACTTGGTAAACAACTCTTTTTTGACCCTCTTCTTTCTACAGATCATAGCACCTCCTGCGCGAGTTGCCACAGCCAAACACATGGTTTTGCGGATCACAATGTGCGTTTCAGCTCAGGAATATACGGCAGAAAAGGCGTTCGCAATACGCCAAGTATTGCCAATATGATTTGGTATCCAGCATTTGGATGGGATGGCGGCGTCAATCATTTAGAGATTTTTCATTTAGGACCACTCACCAATGAATTAGAGATGGGTACTGATATGGATGGGGTTCTAAACCGTTTGAACCACAATCAAAACTACCGTGATTTGTTTAAAACGCACTATGGGGTTGAGCAAATCAGTGATTATGAATTATTCAAAGTGCTTACATTGTATATTTCTCAAATTCAATCTTTTCAAAGTAAATACGATCAATATCGGCAAGGAAAAGTGAACTTTAGTTTAGAAGAGCAAAAAGGGTACGCATTATTTAAAAGTCATTGTGCAAGTTGTCATAGTGAACCACTCTTTAGCAATTTCAGTTATCAAAATAATGGACTTGACAGCGTATTTGCCGATAGCGGAAGAGGAAAGATCACCAAAGAAATTACGGACTATGGAAAATTTAGAGTGCCTTCGTTGAGAAATGTTTCGCTCACCTACCCTTACATGCACGACGGCCGATTTTGGAACTTGAACGAAGTTCTTGAGCATTACAGCAATGGCATTGTTGAGAACAGTCAAAACCTCAGTCCTGATTTGAAAAAAGGAATGAACTTATCCGCAGCACAGAAACAGCAACTCATTGCGTTTTTAAATACGCTCACCGATTATAAATTACTGAGCGATAAACGATTTTATTAAGACAAAAAAAGGGGAGCCGAAGCTCCCCTTTTCAATTATAGGTATTGGGTAATGATTATGCTTTGGAATCAGATTTAGCCAAAGCGTAGATAACCAAACCGAAACCGATTTTGTTTACGGCGTCACCGATGTTGTAAACGACATCCATCCAAGGGTTTGGACCAGAGCTACCGAAAGCACCGAACAATCCACCTGGTGTACCTATGATATAACCTAATGGATAGATAGCCCATCCAACAAGTACAAACCATGCCAAGATGCGTGTTGCTTTTGCAACTGCAGGACCTGCAGATTCAGCCAATTTAGCCACTTCGCCAAACCATACAAGGTAAGCGATGTAGAAGTAAGCTGCACCTGAAAGAACACCCCACATAACGCTGTTGTCGCGGTCTACAGACTCACCGAAGTAACCTGTTACGAGCATCACTACAGAAGCGAAGATGAGTTTCCAAAGTAAGCTGGTTTTAGCACCTGCTTTTTTGGTGATCAAATAAAACTCTACACACATCAATGGAACTGTCAACATCCAGTCTACGTAACGGAAGAACGTAGGTGAAGTTGAAGTTGCAGTGAAATAATCACGCATGTAGTAATAATGGACCGCGGCGATGAAGGTGATGAGTCCGGAAACTAAAATGGATGTTCTCCATTTCTCTTCCATGTTGCGCATTTCCATAAAGAAGAATGCTGCTGCAGCCATCATGGCCATCGTTCCAATGAAGAAGGTAAACGCTGTGTAAGTGTACACGTCTCCTTTTTCAAATAGTGCTTGCACGTTAAGTGCATTAGATAAAGAAAATAACATAAATAGATAGGTTTAGTTTTTCCTACTCTTTTGTGGCTTTTCGGATACCGCCAATAACTTATTGAATAACAATGATAAACAATTATTGTTTAACAATTGATAGAATTTATTCAACAAAATGGCAAAAACTTATCTAATTAATTGTCAATATCTTAGCTGAAACCCAGTAAAATCAATAGAAACGGTAGCTAAATGGCAGGCGCATTTGCAGGCCTTTCATTTGCTTTATTTGTGCAAATTTTTGATAATAAGCTAAAAATTCTGCCGAAATCTCGATTTTCGAACTGCTTTTTTCTCCCTCGAGTTCTTCGTCTAGAAGTGCCAAGAAGGTATTGAAAGTACTTTCATCTTTTTTAGGGTAATAAACCACCTCCTTGACGCCAATTTCTTTACCCAGGGCTTTGATGCAGCTATTGAGGCCACCTAGCACATCGACGAGGCCAACGCTTTTCGCAGCACTACCCGTCCAGACTCTACCGCGCGCCACGCGCTGCACCGCTTTTTTACTGAGTTTGCGACCTTCCTTGACACGGTCGAGGAATTGTGTATAAATGGCATCTACTTCAGTTTGCATGAATGCGTATTCTTCCGGACTCAGTTTGTGGGTAAGCGATAGTGGGCCAAAACGATGTGTTCTGACTTCGTCTGTGGTGACGCCAATTTTGTTCTGAAGAAAATCACCAGCATAGGGAACCACACCGAAAACGCCAATAGAACCGGTTATGGTCATGGGGCTTGCAAAAATTTTGACCGCAGGCATGGCAATGTAATAGCCTCCCGACGCTGCGTAGTCACCCATCGAGACATAAAGTGGCTTTTTGGCGGCCGTTAACGAGACTTCTTTCCAGATTTCTTCACTGGCCAACGCAGAACCTCCCGGGCTATTGATGCGCAGCACTAC
>JBFYPV010000161.1:0-3354 GCA_041303085.1 Crocinitomicaceae bacterium | reverse complement strand
TTCAAGTAGGTACAACCATCAATTCTATTGCCATTAGCGACGATATCACAAACGGCACCTACCTCCTACTCATCGGTGAGCAACGCCTGCGCTTTCAGGTTTGCAAACATTGATACTGCTGTGCTCTCTTATAATAATTGACGCGTTTCACATTTCGGATAGCGCCTTTTAACACCACATAAAAAATATAACCGCCACCAGTAGTTGTGATCAGCGCAGATGCACCCGTGCTTGTGACCCACATAGCCAAAGCACCCGCGCCTGCAATGAGTAGCGGCCCACCCACGACAACCAAGCACAACCAACTCTTTGCTGCCAAACGATATCCAAAATGATTGTGGAAAGGGTAGTTCTTTTTGAATACGATTCCTTGCGTATAAAGCACAGTAGCTGTATCGATAAAGAAAGGCATCTTCTGATCAGCTACTTTAAAAAAATACTTGTCACCACTTAAAAAGACATAACCCTCCGTCAGTATTTTACAGCCATTTTTGAGCATAAATCCTACTTCTGTTGGCGTAAAAGTTTGAAGCCTTGCCATAGGGGTCGCCTCCAGAAGTGCCGCCGCTGCAACTTTTTGTGCTAACTCATTTTGTTGAGCCTCAATTCTGGCTTGCTGAAAAGCCTTCTGAGCACCATACTGAAAAGATTCGGCAGTCTTGTAATAGGCATAGAAGGTAGTGTTTTTTACTTTGAAACCCGGTTCGATTTGAGCATAATGTAAGTCTTTGCCATAAAAAATATCGGTTTCTCCTATTTCTGACAGCGCTAATTTTACGACTTGCTCTGAAGTAGCCTCTCTGAAATAAATAGTATCCTCCGACATAAAATAATACGGGCAGTAAGAACGACTTCATCAGTAAAAGTTTTGACTAAGCTAACTCAAAAGAGGCCTTAGCGCAAACCTAATTACACAAGCAATTTATTGTTAGTTGCGAAATTCACAAGTTTACTTGCTCGTTACATAAGCTCGGTGCATGAAGAACACATGCGGAAAAGATAGCGCCGACAAAAAGATGAAAAGCAAGCCCCAATTTTGAGTTGATGACCAAAAATAATATCCTGCAAAAAGGCCGATGCTGGCCAACGTAAATGGCAAAGCCTGTAACCAAAGTTGTATTGGTTTACTCGCTGTGATTTGCGTGAGGTAACGCCATCCATTCCAGCTGTGCTGAAAGATAAAATAGATGCCAAAGGCTTCAATCAGTGGTAAATAACTCAGCAAAAACAAGACAAAAAGCGACTCGATTATTCTCCATGATTTGAATACTATAAGTGGCGCCAAACCTAGTAACAACCAAAAAGGTGAAGTCGTAAAATAACCCTGAAACGCTGCAATGCTTTCCATTTTAGACACTATTCCCATTTCAAAAAGTACTTTTTTAACCTCTAAAAAATGAGTCGAAAGTAAAAAAAGTAGCGAGAAGGCACCCCATAAAAAAGGCCGTAATGCCGAATGCTGGAGCTTCCAAATCTCTAAATCAGCCTGGCCAAAATGCCATGCGGAATAGGCCAAGAACACAACTAAAGCGAAGGATGGAGAAATCCACCAAAAGAACAAAACACCTATTCCCAACGCTAAATAAAGTGTGAAATAAGGCACTAACTGCGACCACTTTTTTCCGGGAAACTGATGTAAATGATCGATTGCGCCATGTGGTAAGCCCACTAGAAGTAAACCAAGTGCTAGTAGTGGCCAACTCCATTCGATTTGTCCAAAATAGTGCCCTACAAGGGAAATACAGCAAATCCATATTGCTGGAGAGACTTTTTTGACAAGGCCCGCAATATTGAACCAAAGGTCTTTGAATGCTGCGCCCAAAAATAAAAATATCGGAAGCGTGAGCATGAGACGTGCCTCTTGTAGCGGTGTGCTGCGCTCGTCTAGGAAATTTAAGACGTCTTGCGCTTTGTTGCCAGCAAATAATCGTTGGAAAATCTCCTTGCCGCTTGTTGGCTTTTGTGCTAAGATTTGCAGTAGCAAACGATCGTAATAAGCGAAACGTGGCTTGACTTCTCTTCGGCTCATCACGCTTGTATTTTCCTGTAACGACTTCACGAGTGCATTGGCGTCGTGGAGGTTGCGCACGAAAGAATAGCCCGTGCTTGGTTTGAGCTGACCAGCGCCCGCGCCCATGCGGTGCACATTAGCGGCACTTTCTTGAGCAAACGGAGCGGCACTGCACATCGGAATAATCCCTTGCTCTTGTGAGATGCGCTCAAAAGTGGTGTCAAAAGGTGCTAAATAAGTTTCTATCAGACCAAAGGCCTCTTCTTTGGAAATAGTTTCGCTTCCAAAACGCGTGGGCTCAAGCAGGGCTTGCTGCGCATCAAAGGGCAAAACATACATGAACTGCGTTTGCTCATTTTGTGCAATACTGAAATCCATCATGGTGAAGGAACGCGGATCAAAAATAGGTTTTGCCGTACGCACTACCCAGCCGAAAAAACTTTGCATGAGTAAGGTTTCTGAGGCGTGCTGAACCTTCCATTCTGGCGGACGCGCATCAAACACGTGGGTGGCCAACTCGCTCAAATTTCCATCTGCAGCACGGTGTTGCCAAGTAAATTCATACTGTGCTAATATGGCTTTGGTGTGGGCATAAAGCGCGGCAGCACTCAAATAATAATAGCGTTTGTTTTGCAACTGCTGCGGTGCTTGGTCATTGCAAATCACTTGATCCCAGCTGTGTTCAACTAAAGATTCCAACCCATTCGCCTCGAGTTCTTCGGGGCTCAGCCAAAAACAAAAAGTGCGGTCATTAGTGATTTTTGGTTCCGGATCAATGACCAACAAGCGACTATTTTCCAGCAGGCCATTGTGCTGCAGCACATGTAGCAACAACGAATTGGCACAGCCCATGCCCACAAAGGCATGCGTAAAAGACGGGCGCGAAAGATTCAAATAGTAGGTTTAGGTTACCAATATAACCATTTGAATATCAAAATGTTTTATCGGGCATCCTTCGCATCAAATAGGACTGCTTTTTTATAGCGCTGCATGGTTTGAACACGCTTGGTGCCGCGAATCATTAAAAAGGTTGAAAGCCCATCGATTGCTGTGCCAAAAACAACCCCTGATGGAGACTCAAACCATACGGAAACCGTAGTAATCAAAGTACCAAAAACGAAACCCCCAAAACCTATACCTTGCATCAAGCCTCCAGAAAACCCATATCCCTTGCGTTTGGCTAAATCCAAATGTTTAATAGGTGCTGGACAGTGAAGAGAATCTACCATAGACGCAGAGATTTTATAGATATTTCGTTTGGTTCCCGCACCGAAATAATAAAATCCATTCGATTCAAAATATATTTTTCTTGTTTGAATTGTCCGACCATTATTTAGATAAAG
>JBFYPV010000160.1:0-13675 GCA_041303085.1 Crocinitomicaceae bacterium | reverse complement strand
AGATAATTCGGAGTACCATCGTTATCTGTATCGGTGGTTCCTTCGGTTGTATCTGGAATGCTGTCTCCATCAGAATCTGTATCTAAATAGTTTGGTGTACCATCGTTATCCGTATCCGTTGTTCCTTCTGTAGCATCTGGAATACCATCACCATCAGAATCTGTATCCAAATAGTTTGGTGTGCCGTCTCCGTCTGTATTTGTTGTTCCTTCTGTAGAATCTGGAATGCCGTCGCCGTCGGAATCAGTATCGAGATAATTTGGTGTACCATCGTTATCTGTATCGGTGGTTCCTTCGGTTGTATCTGGAATGCTGTCTCCATCAGAATCTGTATCTAAATAGTTTGGTGTACCATCGTTATCCGTATCCGTTGTTCCCTCTGTAGAGTCTGGAATGCCATCACCATCAGAATCAGTATCGAGATAATTTGGTGTACCATCGTTATCCGTATCTGTTGTTCCTTCTGTAGAGTCTGGAATACCATCGCCGTCAGAATCTAAATCAAGATAATTTGGTGTGCCATCACCATCTGTATCTGTTGTTCCTTCTGTAGCATCTGGAATGCCATCGCCGTCGGAATCTAAATCAAGATAATTTGGTGTACCATCACCATCTGTATCCGTTGTTCCTTCTGTAGAGTCTGGAATGCCGTCGCCGTCGGAATCATTGATGATCGCGATTGTAACGGTTGCTTGAATGGTTCCCGTTGCGAACGAACCTGTAATCGTATAGGTGGTTAAGGCCGCTGCATTTAGGGCGGTACCACTAATTACACCTGTAGATGAATTCAAGAGCAAGCCACCTGGAAGACTAGGACTAATTGAAAAAGAGGTAATTGGACCACCAGAATAACTTGGGACCATGTTGCTCAATGCAGTGCCTAAATTGACAGACTGCGTAGCAGGCGTATATGCTAAACCGATCGCAGGATTCGACAGAACGGTGTAATTACTGGAGGAGCTGAGTGTTTGCACACCATTTGATATGCTGATGAGCCCTGTGGTAGTATTTGGCGCAACAACTGCAATGATAGAATCATTTCCATAGACAACAAAAGAAGTGACCGGCGTGCCATTGATACTGACACTATTGACACTCGAAAGGTTGGTGCCGTAGATGGTAACACTCGAACCAATATAACCTGAGCTAGGGTTAAAGGAAATCAACGTCATTGGCGCAACTACCTGAAGTGCTAATTCAAATGTATCTGCACCGAATTGATTGTTTCCGATAATTGTATAAGTCGTCAAGGCCGTAGTTGTGGTTGGTGTTCCCGAAATTTGACCTGTTGTTGTATTGAAGGTGAGCCCTGTAGGCAGGTTTGGTGAAATGACATATGACTGATAAAGATTGACAGCTCTAATTTTATGGTTGTTTTCATCCACGACATAGAGTGAACCAAATCCATTATAAACTGCATCTGTTGGCTTGTTAAATTGTGCAGTTGCGGCAGTACCGTTATTTGCCCCTTGTGTTGTCCCGGCAATTGTAGTAACTACCTGATTCGGCGAAATTTTCCTGATTTTGTGTCCTGAAGCTTCGGTCACATATAGATTGTGGTTGTCATCAATTGCGATGCCATGTGGTCCGTTGAAGGTTGCTGCGGTGCCAATTCCATTGGTCGAAGTAGCTGTAGCAGAGCCGGCAAAAGTACTCACCTCCCCTGCTGGTGTGATTTTGCGTATGCGGTTATTTGATAAATCCGCTACATACAAATTCCCATCTGTATCCATGACCAAATCTGTCGGGGTATAAAACTTGGCTGAACTTCCGGGGCCGTCTAGAAAGCCCATGGTACTTCCGGCATAGGTACTGACTTCACCTGCTGGGGTAATTTTTCTAATCAAGTGATTACCCGCATCAGCGACATAAAGATTACCTGCGGTGTCTATTGCCAATCCTCTTGGCGAATTAAATTGAGCGGCTACTCCTGTTCCATTGGTATTTCCAGCGCTTGAGCCAGCAAATGTGGTAACTGTTCCGTCATAAGCGATCTTTCGAATTTTATGGTTGTAGTTGTCCACCACATAAACATTGGCGTATTTATCCGAAACAATTCCAAAAGGATAGGTGAACTTAGCTTGTTGTGCTGTGCCATTTAAAAAACCACTAACGCCTGTACCTGCATAATTGGCTACGTTGAACAAGCTATCCATTTGACGAACGCGGTTACCCAAGTTATCAGAAATAAAGTAAGTTCCAACGCCATTCTGACAAATAGATCTTGGATTATAGAATTTAGCAACAGTACCTGCACCATCTAAGAAGCCAAGTGTTGTTCCTGCTATCGTACTTACCGTTCCAACTGAAGCCGCTGTTATTTCAGACCCTGTATTAAGTACCTGAAGTGGTGTCATGAGGGTATTGACCTGCAAGGAAGTCGGACTTGTGTAACTGATATTTGGTCCTTGTTTGGTGGTAAAATTGAGCTCAGGTGTTAGACTTGTGCCCGATGCGTTGGTTGCAAAACCTTTGACATAGTAGGTGGTATTCGGTTGCAAGGCATTCATGGCTATGATTATAGCACCCATGCCCGTTTCTGCAGTAATTACTGTATTAGCCGGCCCCGAGTTTGGACTCGTACTAAGATAAATTCCTCGAGCTGTTAAGGTTGAACCACCGTCATAGGCCACTTCTAATAAAGTAGCTGCGCTTGTGGTTTTGATATTGCTCACCGCCGTGATACTGAGTTGAGGAGAACCTGAAATCAGGACACTCACAACGATGTTTTTGGTATAACAAGCATTGGTAGCTACAATTGTAATGTTACCACTGAAGGCTGCCGTTGGTGTTCCGCTAATGACCCCTGTAGTTGCATTAATTGAAAGCCCTGCAGGTAAGTTTGTGCACTGATACGAACTCGCATTATTATTTGATGGATTGAGCGGTGTAATGGGCGTACCTGCAACACCCGTGATTGCATTTGGATCATAGGTCAAGTTGGTCAAAACGCCCGGAGGCTTTTGTCTGATGACCACTGAACCTGTATTCAAAAAATAGTTACCCGCTGGTGCCGAATATCCTCTAAAACAGCCCATCACCAAAAGCTGATCATTATAAGTGAGTACCTTATAGCCAATAGGGGAAGTAATTAAGGGGTTTGGTATAAAAACTGGATTGTAACAGCTCGTGGATGAATTGGGAGAAAACGCATTATTTGCATAATTCACGGGATCGTCGCCGAATGTACTCGATAAATACAACACATCATTATCAAAATGGATGTCTCGCACTCTTGAATAGGTTACACTAGTAGTATTGGAAAGAAAATTGGTCGTATTGAAATAATTATTTGGATCGGCATAATGGCTATTGGCAGCAAGATCGAAAACAACTAGGTTTTTTCTACCTAAAGACAAGTTATTGAAGCCGAAATAATTGAAGCCACCAAAGACATATAACAGGCCGTCTCTTTCTTCAAAACCAAGAATAGCACCATCGTAATTAGCGTTGGTACCGGAAATTGAATTAAAGGCAGGTAAAGCAGTATAAGTTGCCGTATTGAAGCGGCCTATATTCGTAGACTGACCTGCAATTGAATTGAAACCACCACCAACATAGAGTACATTATTCTTTTTATAAAGTGCCGAAACAAGTTGGTTCGGATTCGGATTCCAAGTGCCGACAGCTCCTGTCACCTTATTCAAGGCCGCCAAATAATTTCTACTCACACTTGAGATACTCGTGAAATTTCCGCCAACAAGTAAATCGTCCCCATTGAGCAGGATCGTTTTGACATAGGTAGAAGTAGACAATTGCGCACTAAAAGAAGTGGGGATACCGGTACTCAAATCTACTGCAGCAAGGTTAGTTCTCACTTGGTTGTCTACGTTTCCGAAATCACCTCCAATATACAGGGTAACGGAGTCGGTGGCCATTGTATTGATACCTTCATTACCATAAGAGGCAAAGAGGCTCGGATCATTGGTGTGTACGATCGGCCCCCAGTCCATTACCCGTTTTGTGGCCAAATTGACCATTGCCAAGTTTGTTTTCCGTTTTCCACCCGCACTAAAAAATTGTCCGCCTAACAACACTTTACCATTAGCGATACTGATGTTGTTAACGGCACCGTTGAACACTTTTGGAGCAGTTTGTAGGGCGCCACTTTGCGCATTGACGACGATCAAGCGGTTCACAAAACCATCCTCTTGGTCTTGAGCATCTCCTGAGTAGTAACAACCAATGAAGAGCTGGTCTCCACTTTTTGCCAAAGAAACAACGTTTGTAATATTGATTCCCAAAGTTGTGGCGAGGTAAGTATCATTGACGTAGTCATAGGCAGCTAGTTGATTGCGCGCCAAGCCTCCAATTTGCGTAAAGGTTCCACACATATAAAGGATGCCATTATCTTCTAAAATGTTATTGACCCAATTGTTTGCAGCAGGTGCCCAACTATTCAATGCAATCGAACTTGGTGACGTAATATCAAAATACTTTGGAACTAAATTGGAATCAAGAATAAAGAGACGGCCATTTGTTGCAATCAATTTTTTTACCATTACCGTAGACCACAAACTTGCATTCGCAGGAATGGCTGCTCCTGTTGCGGTACTCACTGCACAAATATTGGTTTTACCGACAATATTGTTGAAGTTGCCGCCGATATACGCCACATCATTTTCAATGTCTATGGTAAGCACCCATCCGGAAGTTGAGGTGTTGGCAGGACTCCAAGACGTTAGTGTAAAAGTGTTCAAATCGAAACAAGCCAAATGTTTGCGTGCTTGACCGTTTACAGTGGTGAAATTTCCGGCCAAATAAAGTAAATTCCCCACGCGTTCCATGTCCACAACATCTCCATTGATGGTTGGCGCCCAAGTATGAACCGATCCGGCAGAGTCGATGTAAACAAATTTTGATCTTGCGACATTTTCTACATGTGTAAAGTTTCCCGACACAAACCAGCCACCGATACCGTCAGGTTCTGACGCAAAAACTTCCCCATTGAAATGAGGGAAATCGGGGTTCGCAATTTGCGAACTTAAATTGAGTTCGGCAGCATTGGCATTTGGGAGTCCTACGTATTTGAAAAAACCTCCATAGATGATTTTATTTTGGTTTTCCAAAATGATGGCATCGCGCACCATTCCAAAAGGGATGTCCCAAGTCTGATCTGGAAGGATACCCGTTTGACTAAACACTTGAAATGATCCGATCCAAAAAAAGATGAGAATACTAAATCGGTGAAGAAACTTTGACATAGTCTGCAAATTTGATAAAGCCAATAAGGCACAATAATTTGCAAAGCTAGGTGGATTGACAGGGACAATCCCGCCAAATACAGTGTGTATATGTGCTGCTTTCGGAAAGGAGCACGGACTTTATTTGAACAAAAGGACAAAAAATTACTTGAGCGGATATGCTGAAGGGTTGACACCCGTATACAATTTGAATGCCTTCGTAAAAGCACTTCGGCTTGAAAAGCCACATTTCCATGCTAAGGCCTCAATCGTATTCTGTTCAAAGAAACCTTCTTCGATTAGCGTCTGTGCCATTTTCATGCGCAAGCTGGTGCGGTACTCGCTGAAGCTCTGGTTGTAGTGGTGATTAAGAAAATAAGAAATGTGGTGCACAGGCATCTCGAGTTCTGCAGCCAGGCGATCTAGGTTGAAATCAGATTGCAAATACAGTTCTTTTGCTTCCAATTCCTTTAGTGCGTCGAGCAGCACGGGTTCGTCAATACCAAAACGAAGCCCATCCTCTTCTGCTCTCATTTGCTTGTGCGTATCTTGATTGGAGGTGCGCTGTTCTTTAGGATCAAAAGCAAGTCGTGGCAAACCATAAAGAATACTCGGAAAATACAATGGCGTAACACCTAGGATCAACACAAGCGCATAAAATAGAAACATCAAGTATGCCGGTGTTGCCAATTGGGAGCCGTCCAACCGGAAGATGGAGACCAAACTCAAATATACAGAAAAGACCGCCAATACAAAGCCTAAGCCATAAAGTGTCTTGAGCCAATTCACGGTTTTGATGGGGAAATTGGTACTTGACTTTTGACTGAAAAAAACACGGAGTTTGAAGAACAATACAATCAAAGCAAGGAGCACCCAACTATTTCTGAATAAAAAATGCCACTTTAAGGTGAGTAAGCCATACTGACTCTCAAAGCGATCCTTAGGTTTTTGTAAGGCATTTTCAATAATTTCTTGATAAAATTGAACAGGTTTGTTATAGACCGCAAGCACATCAATGAGCGCCAAAAGGCTTGGTACAAATAGGATCAGAAAGCTCCATTTCCAACGAAACTCATCTGCTATGATGCTGATGAAATAAAAATAAAGCGCCGGCGCTAAGAGTGCATATAGTGGTAGAGGCCAGACATAGAACCACTTCCAATACAGGAGTAAGCGCGATTCAATGACCCAAGTTTGAAAACAATAAAGCGAAATGATAAAATAGAACGTACCTAAGAAAAAAGTAGATTTTTTAAAGCCATCGCGCTTTGTAAAAAACAGAGTGGATAAAATAAGACCAAGAATGGCTACGATAAGTAAAATCTGCTCCAAAAGTTCAATTGTGTGAGCAAAATTAAAAAGATTTTTTGGGAGTTACCCCATTAAAAAAACCTCACTTTACAAGCTTCCAAGTTTGCATCTTAGCACCAACCTGAACTTTCACAAGATAAACCCCACTCGACCAAGTACTTGAATCGATTTGATTTTTGCCATTCAGCAGCATCTGATTGCGGAGTATCCTGCCATTTATATCATGTATTTGAAGCATCATGTTTTCTTCTTGATTATCTATGATGATCTGATCAGCAAAAGGATTGGGATAAACCTGTACCTGAAGCTGCTCGTTTTCTTGAATACCGATCTGGCAATTGTTGTTGGCGAGTGGCGTCGGGATGATTGTTGCGAAATTGAGGCCTGCATCTGGGCAGCGCGCATAAGAGATGTTGGCGAGTTGAGGACCAAACGAGATTTGATCGTGCACATTGAAACCATGAGAAAGATAGACGTATTCTCCGCCTGCACTCAATTTGAAATTGGCATGCAATCCAACTTGATTGACGTCCTTGTCTGCCCAAATAAGGATGTACCCATTAGCCGGTAGCACCGTGCCAGCAGGAAGTGCCCAAGCCATTAGATTGAGCGGGTCGTCAGACAAATAAAAACCAGCCAAGTCTATTGGGGTATTGGTGGTGTTGATCAGCTCAATCCAGTCTTCGTCTTGGCCATTAGGATCAAAAAGCAAGGAATCATTGGAAGCCAAGACTTCATTGATCAGGACCGCACCCACGGCTGGTGTTGGGAAGTTCACAGCAAGCGCGTGAAATTCATGTTCTGCGCGCGCTGGCGAAAAGAGGCCCGCATTATTGTTTTCAGCATAAATATAATATTCAAAGGTGAGTCCGTTTACTGGAACATCAATACCAAAAGTGTGGTCTCCGGCAGCGCCGTCGTTGTGCGCGCCGTCGTCGAACATTTGAACGCGCGTGAATTTGAGTTGGTGATTGCCGCGATAGCCTAAATAAACGGTTGTTTCATTGGTGGTTGTGGCGGTGATGGTCACTGTTGATCCGTAGACTAGTGGTGAGGTGTTTGCACCGTGGCTTACAATGCTGGGTGCTTGCAGTACATAAGCTGCATTGGTGCTGAAAAACTGCGCGCGCGCATCCATGAGTGCTTTAATTCCTGGGATACTGCCGCCGCCGCCCGGCCCGCCGCCTGTTACGGCTGTGGTGAGGCCATTGAGGAATTGGGTGTAGGTATAAAATTTATAGGGGTCTGCCTGGATTGAAGAGTCGGCGAGCGCCATGAGGTTTTGCGCCCAAGTTTCGTATTGGCCACTGGCAAACATTTCTTGCACCATGGTGCGTACGTGTGCCATGTACATGCGCATATAAAGCGGATTGGCCATGATCTGCTTGATCAACGGATGGTTATTGGAAGTGGCATTCGAGAACGGATCTAGGGTTGTTGGTGTTGTAGTACCTGAGCCCGTGCCGCCCGGAAAACCACCAAAACTCATGTTGAGATCCCAGACCGTGGGTACAAATCGACCATTTACATCCCAACTGAGGTAATAGTTTTGGCGAAAAGCCCCGCTGTAAGAATCTAGATTGACCAACACATTATTGAAAGCGAGCATCCAGATGGCGCGGTCGATATCGAGCATGCCTTCAATATTTTGAAAATCGTTATTGAGTAAGTTACAAAGGGCTACCAAGCGGTTCCAGCCAAAATCAGATTGCAGTTCGTAACCGTTGAAATACGCACTGCTGTCGGCGCCTAAATATTTCAAATCGGGGCTAACAGTTGCTCCAGGCCCTGCCCCGCCTACTGGGTTGCATTTAAAGTAGGTGTCGTCGGCGTGATAATGCACTTCATTGAAGTCGTCGGAAATCGCTTCGTTGTTGGTATACACCCCGCGATACTGCCCATTGATATAAACACGTGCAAAATTGGAACTCGGGCAGTCCATGTATTGCTCGAGAATTTGATACGAGAGGATTTCTCGGATCATGGAGGGGTCTTTGTAGCAATTGGAAAGCTTGATGTCCTTGATGCCGTGGTAGTCTTGATTCACCTTAATGGTGTTGAGCTCGATGCGCAGCGGATTCTTTTGATTGGTTGGGCTGTAAGAGCTATTGCCCTTGTAGCGAATGCCGCAGGAGTCAAAAGAAACACCATTGATGCGGACGGAATCGGCGTAAATATAGGTTTCGGTGGCTTCGTTGGCATCTAGTTGGGCATCCCAGTTGGTGAAAGAAAAGAAAATTTCAATGACTTGGATGGTGTCGCGGTGGTAAAAATTTTGTGCTTGAAGTGTTGAGAAAAAGAAAGATGCAAAGCAAAGCGATAGAAATTGGAAACGAAGCATAAATTGAGTTTTGTTTAAGTCGGATAAAAGTCAGGATAAGTTGTAAAATACTATCTTTGAAATATGAAATTACAGATTTTAAGTGTCCTGAGCATCGGATTGCTCTTTAATAGTTGTGCACAAGCTCCTCAAAAAGAAGTACGTAAACGCGAAGTTGTGCAAATTCAAACCCAATTTGAATTGCAAGATTTCTTAAAAGAAAACAAAGACCTAGACGCCGCTGTCGATAAAGTATTTGCAAGTCTAGACGACACCGCAATTGTAGCACAGCTCATTATGCCCGCTGTTGGGCGCTTGGGTCAAGAAAAAGCAACCATTGACCAACACATCAAAGACCGTATTATTGGTGGCGTGCTCATGCTCAACGGCACCAAAGAAGGTTTCACGTCCTGGATTGCCGATTTTGAAAAGCAAAACAAGGCCAACGGCAATTTACCATTCTTGTACAGCGCCGATGCAGAGCCGAGCTTGGTCAATCGCAAAATTGCAGGCTCTACGCTCGTCAAGAAAGCCAATGAAATGCAGTCCATTGAAGAAGTGCGCACTTGTGCTCAAACCATCTCCAAAGACCTCAATGCCATTGGCATCAATTACAATTTCTCGCCTGTTGTAGACATGTCTCCGAACGCTACAGTCGGTTTCAGAAGTTTTGGTGCTGTGCCAGCCAATATCATTCCTTGGTCAGGTGCTTTTATAGAAGAAACACAAGCACAGGGCATCATTGCCACTGCCAAGCACTTTCCTGGCCACGGCTTGGTTTCTGGCGACACCCACAAAGCGCTGCAAGTCATCGACGGTGAACTCAAAGAAATACAGAACTATCCGCCACTCATTGCACAAGGCGTGCTATCTATTATGGTGGCGCACATTGCCGTGCAAAACAATCCAAAATACAACACCAATGGACTCCCTTCTACTTGCTCCAAAGCAATTGTCACGGACTTGCTCAAAAACGAAATGGGCTACAAAGGACTCATCGTTACTGACGCCATGAACATGGGCGGCGTGGTTGCCGTACCAGAAGCTGCCTACAAAGCAGTTGCAGCAGGTTGTGATATCATCCTCATGCCTGTAGACGCCAAGAAGGCACACGCAGAAATTTTAGCGCATTACCGCAAAGACGCCGCGTTCAGAGCACAGGTTGATGCTGCAGCCAAGAAAATCATTCGCATGAAAATTGCAATGGGACTAATGACTAAGTAGTCAGGTAAAGATCAATCAGACCTTCAGGAGCTTTGATATAGAGCTCCTTTTTTTTGCGCAATACTTTTTGGATGAGCCCTTCAAAAATAGGAACCAAGATTTCGGTACCATTGAAGTCTAGTTGCAATAAAGGATTGGCTGTCATGTCAATGACGTCGGCTACAATACCGATGGCGCCGTGCTGGGCATCAAAGACCTTGAAACCGATGATTTCGTGGTCATAGAAGGAACTTTGATCGAGCTCTGGCAAAACTTCTAGCGGCAAATACGCTTTCTTTTTAACCAAGCGCTTGGCGGCCTCTTCGGTTTCTACTCCTTCGAACTTAATGGCCGCAAAGCCTTTGTTCTTGAGTTTGAAACCTTCAATAAAAAATGGGGTAAGTTGACCATTGATATCCAGATACAAGGCGTCTAGCCCTTGGTAATCGGCCGGATTGGTCACGTCTAAAAACAACGAAACTTCACCTTTGAATCCGTGAAGTTTCGCGATAAGACCTAAATAATAGCAATCTTGAATTTGCATATGCTTATTCAGCAGCAGCTTCTTCAGATGCCTCTTCAGCAGGGGCTTCAGTTGCAGGAGCTTCTTCAGCAACTACTTCTTCAGTTGCAGGAGCTTCTTCAGCTGCTACTTCTTCAGTTGCAGGAGCTTCTTCAGCTGCTACTTCTTCGGTTGCAGGAGCTTCTTCAGCTACTTCTTCTACCTCTGGAGTGTTTTTAGCAAGGACTACTGCTGCTTTGGCTGCATTAGCTGCAACTTCAGCCGCCATGCGGTCAGCTTTTTCTTTTTCGGCGTTTTTCACTAAACCAGTGATTTTGCCATCAATTTTAGCTGATTTGTCAGCTAACCATTGATTGAAACGCTCTTCTACTTGCTCAGCAGTTAATGCACCTTTTTTCACGCCGTTAAGCAAGTGATTTTTGTACAAAACTCCTTTGTAAGATAGAATAGCACGAGCAGTCTCGGACATTTCAGCACCAGTCTGAACCCAAGCAAGTGTCGCATCAAAATTGATGTCGATGACAGCAGGGTTAGCAGTTGGGTTGTAAGTTCCGAGTTTTTCGATGAATTTACCATCGCGTTTTGCACGGCTGTCAGCAGCTACCAAGTGAAAAAATGGTTTGCCTTTTTTACCGTGTCTTTGAAGACGAATGCGTGTTGCCATTGTTCTTTACAGTTTTGGGTCCGAAACCCAGGTTGATAAATAAGTGAATTAAGGGTGCAAAGATAGTCATTTTATTTGAACGCAACAAAACTTATTTGCCCTGCGCTTTAAATACAATAATGACGGTGTAGAACATGATTTTGATATCGAGCGCCAATGTGCGGTTTTTCATGTAAATGAGATCAAACTTCATGCGCTGCAGCATTTGGTCTACATTTTCGGCATAGCCGTACTTGACCTGCCCCCAAGAGGTAATGCCTGGTCTGACGCGCGTCAGGTGCATGTATTGCGGCTCAATCGCCACGATTTGATCAATATAAAATTGACGCTCCGGACGCGGCCCAACCAAAGACATTTGCCCCAACAGCACATTGAAAAACTGCGGAAATTCGTCCAGACGCGTTTTGCGCATGAAACGACCAATTGGCGTAATGCGCGGATCTCCTTCTTTGGAGAGTTGCGGCCCCGCTTTTTCAGCATCGGTATACATCGTGCGGAATTTGATGATTCTAAAGCGCTTGCCGTCGCGCCCTACTCTATCTTGCAAGAAAAAGATCGGGCCCGGCGAAGACAACTTTACCGCCACCGAAGAAAAAATAAAGAAGGGGATTAGAAACAACAGCGCGACAAAAGAAATAACGACGTCCATGAGGCGCTTCACGGCTCTTTGCCAATAAGGCATGACGTCTGGGTTGATCTCGATGAGCAAGGCCCCGTAAATGTTGGTCATGTCTACCGAACCCGCCAAAATACTGTACATATCGGGCAAAACCCTGATGCGGATTTTACCGTTATCTATGCGCGCAATGATAGACTGCAAGCGGTCGTGGTCAGAACTTTCAATCGCAATAATGACCTCCTCCACTTCTTGCGCTTCCAAAACGGCTTCTAAGTCGGGGAGCTTTCCGAGGTGTGCAAGTTGTGGGGCCAATAGGTTGTCTCGGCCATTGACCTGAAGAAAACCTACAAAATGATTGATCATGTTCGGTGCAGCAAGCAACTCTTGATAAATTTCAATAGCGCGTTCATTGCCCCCAATAATGAGTGTTTTGAAGCCGTGCCCTGCAGCCTTGATGTACTTGATCAGAATGGTTGTAAAGAGCACTCTTCCAAACGACGTAAAACTCAGGTGGATGATAAATAACCAAATCGTGAGCTGGTAGTAATTCTGATAACTGCGGACTTGGTCGTCTAGCAAGAGGGTAAAAAACAACACAATGGTACCAAAAAAGGACGCTACCAAACTCAAATTCAGGACTTTCAAGCGAAACAGCCTACGAATGTCGTGGTAGGTGCCTTGAAGGGCATAAAACAACAACCAAAAAAGCGGCAACAACAAAACGCCCATCCAAAAGTTACCGTCCGCATGAAAAGGCTTGCCTTCGATTTGAACCTGACGCATATAAAAAAATAGGCCCCAAGAACTACTCGCACTGAGCAAGTCAATACAAATCAAAAACGCTATCCAAAAACGGTCTTTCATTAGAAATATACCACCTTAATGTTGTCGATTAAAATCAGATTATTGGAAATGGTGCTGTCGTAAAAAGCCTTAAAAGCTTGTATGTAATTGGAATTATTGGGCCCCGCTGTAATGACTTCACTCAGTAGAACATAAATTTTCTTCCAACGCAAGGTGCTCAACGGACTTTGTCTCATGGTACGCATGATATTTTCATTGGTGCCGTTGCTATTGACAAACAAAAGGTAGTGAGTAAAATCAACGGAGTTGCAGTAATCGATTTCCAACATCGCCTGCTTGTTCTTGGGGATGCTCAACTGCTGATCTTGATTGGTATAGGCTATCCACATCGAGTCTTGCGCACTTAAAAGTACTTTTCCGTAATAGTTGCCATTGAACCATTTGAGGGTATCGTTGGCCAAGATGATATTGGCTGAAGAGGTATTGGGGTCGTCGGTGAGTTTGATGTTGATGTCTTCGAAGTCTTCGATCCAGAAGTTGACGTTGTCTTTGTAATGGGTAACTGGTGCGATGGTTATGGTTTGGTTCTTGACAAAAACGCCGTTAACTTCAAAAGGAACCATGTGCTCATTGCGCATTTTGGTCGCCGCAATGCCATTGACTCTGATGGTTGGGTAAATGCGAATACTCGCAGCACCCTCTTTGAGAATTGGAATCTTGAAAGGAACCTCGAAAACGCCAATGAGTTGTTCGTCTACGTAGACCCAGGCATCGGTAAGTTTGTGGGTGAGTTGACCTTCCTCTCCGTTGAGTGTGGGGTTGGCCTCGAGTGTCCATTCCGTGACTTCTAGCCAAGCAGGATCCGGATTGTTCTTGACACAAGCGCCTAAAATAAGCCCTAGAAAAAGAAGGTAACGATAAACCATGGATACGGAACGAAAGTCAGTCATTTTTATTGTATGAAGTGCTTACTATTTTGTGCAATTTGTGCTTGAGCGCGCGCATCAATTTCCAAAGCGAGCTCCAGTGCGCGCAGCCCTGCCTCAGC
>JBFYPV010000159.1:0-3554 GCA_041303085.1 Crocinitomicaceae bacterium | reverse complement strand
CTGAAGGTAGTAAGCTTCGTTCCAGGTAAGGTTTGTACCATTTTCGTGGCCCATGTAAAGCTCAAGGTTTATAGTCTGAACACAAGCAAGGTAACGTTGGTTGTCTTCAAGAGCGGCTGGTGTGGTGAAAGCACCGTAAACGGTTTCACCTTGTAGGTCACCAGGGAAATAATAGAAACCACTTGCAACCTCTGTTAGTGTATTGAATGCTAGGTTAGCATCGTCGAGGTCAGTAAAGACATCTTCCCATTTGTAGAGGTAAAGCGCCATTTCTTCGCCTGTCAAAAGCACCCCTGATGCGGCAGCAGTTGTAGCAGAAAACCAAATACCGTTTGCTTTTAAGCGGCTCGCATTTGGGTTGTCAATAACTTGACAAGCAGAATATGTTTGGTTGTTTGTACCTGGGCGGTAGTAGTTTCCACCTTTAGGAACACCAGTTGTTGCATCTACTTGCGCGTAGCCAAACAAAGAATCTGTAACTGTAAAGGTACTTGTCAGAATGTTATCTGCATCGTAATCGTCACCGTCAGATAAGCCTAGGGTGTAGGTAAGTGTATAAGTACCTGCAGGATAGCTTGCCAGTGAAAAATTTGGTAGGTTATTTGCTTGAGTCGGGTCTACATCTGTAGAATCTCCTGAAGCCAAGGAAATACCCGTTACTTGGTTATTATAAACTGTAGCACCAGCAGGGTTTGTAATAGTAGCGGTAAAGGTCATGTTGTTTTGAGCTTGGTTCCCGTAGTTGTAGATACGTGCACCGAGGTCAAAATTGTATTCTGTACCGTTTTGTGCTAATTGTGAAGGAATCATAGCTTGACGCGGCAATAACGCTGCACCTGCAGAAATACCACCGTCGTTAGGGAACAAACCTGTTTTGTTACCGAGGAACATCACAACTGGGCCGTTGGCCATTTCAGCGATAAGCGCCAAACCGTCGTTGATGTCTACCATTACAACTGGAATGGTTACGTTGGCACCAGTGGCGCCAGCTCCCATTGCGATGACTTCACTTGGGTTGCGGTTGATAACAATAACGCCAACAGCTCCTGCGTTTTGTGCGTTCAATGCTTTTGCACCGAATTCACAAGTATTGCGGAATACCACAGCAATTTTACCTGTAAGGTTGTTGATGAGTGGGTTACATCCTTCTGCAGAGATAGGATTGCCCTGTGGGTTTAAACCTGTAGATCCGTCGTCAACAATCATAAGGGTATCCTGAACGTAGGTTCCTGGGATGTTGAAGTCTGGGGTTGCCCAGCCACTTGCTGGATCTGCCCAAGTGTGGGCGTAGTTGGCCACAATACTTTGTGGAGATATACCAGCAACAATTACCTGCGCATAAGTTGCAGCAGATAGGGCGATGGCACTGACGGTAAGTAAAAGTTTTTTCATAGTTGATTTTTTAGATTCGGTCTAAAGTTAAGAAATTTTAAAATAATTCAAAAACTGAATGAATATTTAATAAAAAAGGGCGCATATGCGCCCTTTTTCAATGATAATTGGTGGTTTTTTACTTGAACCAAATGATGATGTAGTAAAAAATCGCCGCCAATAATGCACTTACAGGAATGGTCAGGATCCAGGCCCAAAGTAGGTTGATGGTTACGCCCCAGCGCACCGCGCTCAAGCGCTTGGTGGCGCCAACGCCAATAATTGAACCAGTGATGGTGTGGGTTGTCGAAACCGGGATTCCAAACTGAGATACCGTAAACAGGGTAAGTGCCCCTGCGGTTTCGGCGCAAACACCTTCCAGCGGTGTCACCTTGGTGATCTTAGTTCCCATCGTTTTGACAATTTTCCACCCACCCATCAGGGTTCCAATACCAATCATGAGGTAACATCCGAATGCTACCCAAAAAGGCATGGTGTCCGAATGTACTTTTGTTTTGATTTTGTGTCCTTCGCGCAATTCGCCTGTTGAACCATTGATGTATTCACCGAATATTCCAGCATAGGTATAAGTCTTGTTCAAAGTTTTATCGACAAAAATGGTATCATCCGTTTTGGCATCACAAAGCGCTTCGCCAAAAGTATAGATTTCAATTTTGTGCATTTCTTTATCAATGGCCTTGAATGACGGTGCATTTGGAACAGTTGTAAGTCTTTTACCATCTTCACTGTAAATTGCTGTACCTGTAGCGGCATCAATCACTTCTCTGTGATCTAGAAAATATACTTGCCCGTTCACCTCAGCTACCTCTGGCTTATATTTATGTTTCTTACCATCAGTATCTTTAAACTCAATTTGCATGAGTTCAGTAATTTGAAGATTTTTTGGTACTGGTTTGTCCAAATTTCCTTCGCGCCCCATATTTCCGTAGACAAGTAAGGCCGCACAAATAATACCCATTACTTTTTGGGAGTCAGCACCACCATGACCCAAAGAGAATGCTGCTGAAGAAAGGAGCTGCAATTTTTTGTGCATGTTGGCTTCTTTAACAGCTGATGGTTTTGACCCATGTACAAGTTCGAACCAAATGTATACCAGAATGAAAACTGCGATCATCCCAATGACGATATACATCATAATAGGTTTCATGTCAATGTATTCAATCATGTATTCCATCACCGCAATAGTGACACCAGAAAGCAATAAAATAACCAGCATCTTTTTCCAGAACGAGCGAGAGATGGTTACCACTGCAATAAGATACGCAATAAAACCACCAATAATCGGCGCGAGGAAAATGAAGAGAACAACTTTCAGAATCTCACCGCTTTCAATCACACCAAAGCCTGCGTGTGCAACTGCAGCACCAGCAAAACCACCAATGAGGGTATGCGAGGAGGAGGAAGGAATGCCCAACCACCAAGTGAGTAAGTTCCAAAAGGTAGCTGCCAATAAGCCTGCTAAGATGACCCAAAGGTCAATAGCGTTGTTGTCTACGGTTTTGGCAACGGTATTGCCCACGCTCATGTCAAATACCCAGAAGGCAATGATATTGAACATAGCCGCCCAAAGTACCGCCTGAAAAGGCGTGAGTACCTTAGTCGAAACAACTGTTGCAATCGAGTTTGCTGCATCGTGAAACCCATTGACAAGGTCAAAAAGTAACGCAATGCCAATGACGACAAGTAATAAAGTAAACATCTGTTTGTCTTTAAATGATGGAGCCTAGTAATTAGGCGTATTTAACTACGATAGATTCGATCACGTTACCGGCATCTTCACATTTGTCAGTAGCCGTTTCCATGACCATGTACAACTCGCGTCGTTTGATCAATTCTTTGGCGTCTACATCTGAATTGAATAATTGCTCAATACTCATGTCAAAAATATTGTCTGCATTGTTTTCGATGCTGTTGATTTTGATCACACACTCGATGATTTTTTGGGTGTTTTTGAGGTTGCGCAATTCCATCACCGCAGCTTTCACAGCGATGACTGCATCATTGATAGCTGCAGCTGTTTTTTGAATGCCTTGATCAGAAATAGGGTCAATTTTATAGAAGTTGATTTTCTTGCCCGATGCATAGATATAATCGGCGATGTCGTCTAGGGCAGAGGCCAAAGCGTGAATATCTTCACGGTCAAATGGCGTGATGAAGTTTTT
>JBFYPV010000158.1:0-3801 GCA_041303085.1 Crocinitomicaceae bacterium | reverse complement strand
TGAGTTCGATATCTAGCGCCTTCATGTATTGCTTGATTTCTTCTAGCTTTCCGGTTCCGACGTAAGTACGCGGATTCGGATAAGGCAGTTTTTGAAAGAACTTCTCGACGGTGATGGCGCCAGCTGTTTCGGCTAAGAATTCAAGCTCATCGAGGTGTTCTTGCGCAACCTCTTCAGAAGTTTCGGAGGTGATGACACCCACGAGTACGCAGCGTTCTTCAACGGCATCTACGGTGACGTGTCCTTGCATTATTTACGGAGTGCTTTGATGTGACTGAGCACAAGTTGGATATTGGTATCGGTTTCTAACAAAGCTTTCATTGGTGGCATGGCGCCTTTTCCATTTTTGATGATGTGCAGTATTTTTTCATCGGATAGCTTGGATATACTCAGGTCTTTGGCGCCGCTAGACCCCAGCTTTCCGTCCTCGCCATGACACTGCGCACAGTGCATGGTATACAAACTTGCGCCTTGTTCAGCAGGTGTTTGTTGCGAGACTTCTTTGGTGTTTTCTGAGTCGGTCTGACAAGAAAAAAACAAAAGAAGAAAAGGTAAAAGTTGTACGCTTTTTAGAACCATCCTGCTCCTAATTCTGTGCGGAAAGGCCAAGGAATGAATGCCAATACTAAGATGAGTGCGAGTACATACCACACTTTGATCGCTTTAAATTTGGCAGCTGCATCGGCGCCTTTTTTAGATTTGCTGTGGCCGATGGTGATGGCGATGATCGCCAATAACATCCCGGCCAAATGCTCCATTCCGTAAAAACGATACTGTGCAATTTTCATCCAGCCTTCTACAAATTTTACTTTATCAGAAGAAAAATAAAGGATCAAGCCCAACAATAATTGGGTGTGAAAAGTAATCATGGTGAAGAGGTTGACCAAACGGTGCTTCTTTTCGTAATCTTTAGCTGTAAAGGCATTGAAAATTGCCAAAAGCAACAGGAGAAGAGCGATCCAACGCAATCCGGAGTGTGCAGAAATCAGAGCTTGCATATGATTTAATTTAAGGGGTTTTTAATCGTTGAGTTTGAGGACAGCCAAGAAAGCTTCTTGGGGAACTTCTACGCGGCCCACTTGGCGCATGCGTTTTTTACCTGCCTTTTGTTTTTCGAGCAATTTGCGTTTACGGCTGATGTCACCACCGTAACATTTGGCAGTAACGTCTTTGCGCAGGGCTTTGATGGTCTCGCGGGCAATAACTTTTGCGCCAATTGCTGCTTGAATAGGGATTTCGAACTGCTGACGCGGGATGAGCTCGCGCAGTTTGAGGCAAATTCTTTTACCGAGATCAAAGGCATTGCTGCGGTGAACCAAAGCAGAAAGTGCATCGACCTGCTCGCCGTTGAGCAGGAGGTCCATTTTGACCAAATCAGACTCTTTGTAGCCAATTGGATGGTAATCAAATGAGGCGTAACCGCGAGACACCGACTTAAGGCGATCGTAGAAATCAAATACGATTTCGGCCAGTGGCATTTCAAAAGTGATTTCGACGCGATCTTGGGTAAGGTATACTTGGTTTTGCAACTCGCCGCGCTTTTCAATGCAAAGTGTCATGATCGAACCAACATATTCGGTTTTGGTAATGACTTGTGCTTTGATGTATGGTTCTTCGATGCGGTCCATGCCCGACGGGTCTGGCAATTCGGAAGGGTTGTTGACAATAAAGACTTCGTCTGGGTCTTTTTTCATGTAAGACTTGTACGAAACGTTCGGTACCGTTGTAATGACGGTCATGTTGAACTCGCGCTCTAGGCGCTCTTGGATAATTTCCATGTGGAGCATGCCCAAGAAACCACAGCGAAAACCAAAGCCAAGTGCGGCAGATGATTCGGGTTCAAAAACCAAAGAAGAGTCGTTGAGTTGGAGTTTTTCCATGGAATAACGCAACTCTTCGTAGTCTTCGGTGTCTACGGGATAAATGCCCGCAAATACCATGGGCTTGACGTCTTCAAAACCTTTGATAGGCACCTCGCAAGGATTGTCAGAGGCGGTGATGGTATCGCCTACTTTGACTTCGTTGGCTGCCTTGATCCCAGAAATGATGTAGCCGACATCGCCAGCGCGCACTTCATTTTTGGGTGAGAGGTCCATTTTGAGGATGCCGATTTCGTCGGCGTTGTAGTCGCGGCCAGTATTTAAAAACCGAACTTTCTGGCCTTTCTTCAAGACGCCGTTCTTGACGCGGTAATAAGCAATAATGCCGCGAAACGGATTGAAAACGGAGTCGAAGATCATGGCTTGTAAGGGCGCAGATTCGTCTCCTTTAGGCGCAGGAATGCGCTTAATGACCGCTTCCAGTATTTTATCGACGCCTAAGCCGGTTTTACCCGATGCTTGGATGATGTCTTCGATGTCGCAACCAATGAGCTCCATGATTTGATCAGAAACTTCTTCTGGCATGGCGCCCGGTAAATCCATCTTGTTGAGGATCGGAATGATTTCGAGGTCGTGCTCGAGGGCGAGGTATAAATTTGAAATCGTTTGTGCTTCAATTCCTTGAGAGGCATCGACAATTAACAAGGCCCCTTCACATGCGGCGATAGAACGCGAAACTTCGTAAGAGAAATCGACGTGTCCGGGGGTGTCAATGAGGTTGAGGATGTAATCTTGGCCCTCGTGCTTGTAGCTCATTTGAATGGCGTGCGACTTGATGGTGATGCCGCGCTCGCGCTCGAGATCCATGTCGTCGAGGGCTTGAGCTTGCATCTCGCGATCGGAGATGGTGCCGGTGGTTTGGAGCAAGCGATCTGCTAAGGTGCTTTTACCGTGGTCAATGTGGGCAATAATACAAAAATTGCGGATGTGCTTCATAGGTTGCAAAAATACGGAATCTAAGCCACATAACAAGGCGTAAATTATAGGGTTCTGTCCGTAAATCTACTGATGTTCGTTTCGGAATGCAGGGGTTTGTTTTCAAGCATATGAGCCACAAGTTCTCGTGCCAAAGTTGGCGCCATCATATAGCCCTTAGTGCCCAAGCCATTGAAAACATAAACACCTTGGTGAATTGGGTGCTGACCCATCAGTGGTCTTCGGTCTAAAACAGTTGGCCTGATGCCCGCTGACTGCTCTACTACAACTGGTTCATAAGCGCCAAGTGACGCTAAATTTTGCAACAACAGCTCTTTGCCTGCTTCGGTCACATGAAGGGTTGCGTTGTTGAATTCATATGTGGCGCCAACGCGAAAACGGCTCTCCCCATAAGGCAACACAAAACACTTTCTGTTCAGCGACTCAGTTTCGCTAAGTTGCGCACTTTCTATCAAGAGTGTCTGGCCCTTAGTTTGTTGCAACGGCAAGTAGGAGAAAGTCTGCTCTTCTTTTTGTCGATAGCCCATGCAAAAAACCACAAAGTCATAAGTTTCGTTGTCGTATTTTCGGAGCTGTGGTTCCCACAACTGAGCAGAGAACTCCTTTTGCTCCAAAATACCTCGTTGGTTGAAATAAGCCATGTGCTGAGCGACCCATTTAGCAGCATCTACCCAAAAGGCATTTTTAACGCGGCCACTGCCAAAAGTATTGAGCGCTGCGCTGTGTGTGAGGTCTGAAGCTGTTAGTTTTGCTAAATAGGGTTCGTAGGCCTCCTCTTCGGACCTGCTCTGCCAACTTTCTCGCTCCTCATCAGAGGAAAAAAAGCGGCGAATTACAATTGGATGATAAAATTGCGTTTGGAGTTCGCGCTCTATGTCTAGATAAAAAGCTTGCGCTTCTGGCAGGAATTCGTCGAGGCGCCAAGATTTATTCATGCGGCGAAAAACCATTGGATTCACCATTCCTGCAGCCACAGCACTCGAAT
>JBFYPV010000157.1:0-7700 GCA_041303085.1 Crocinitomicaceae bacterium | reverse complement strand
CAATGAGTAAGTCGGCTGCTGTGGTGAGCGTACCTGCGGTGTCGCACATGTCGTCGATGATCACGACGTCTTTGCCAGCGACATCGCCAATGACGGTCATTTCGGCAATTTCGTTTGCTTTTTTGCGGTTTTTGTGACAGAGCACGAGGCCGCAGTTGAGTTTCTTGGCGTATGAGTTGGCGCGTTTAGCTCCTCCGGCGTCAGGCGCTGCAACAACTAGGTTGTCGTGGTCTATTTGATCGAGTTCGCTGAAGAAGAGTGTAGACGCAAAAAGGTGGTCTACGGGGACTTCAAAAAAGCCTTGGATTTGATCTGCGTGGAGATCCATGGTCATGATGCGGTCTACGCCAGCAGCCATGAGCATGTTGGCGACTAATTTGGCACCAATTGCTACCCTTGGTTTGTCTTTGCGGTCTTGACGGGCAAAGCCAAAGTAAGGAATAACGGCAATGATTTTGCGCGCAGAAGCACGACGAGCGGCATCTATGAGCAATAAGAGTTCGAATAAGTTTTCGGTTGGGGGCATGGTGGATTGCACAATGAACACATCTTGGCCTCTAACTGTTTCTTCGAAAGAGGGCTGGAATTCACCGTCAGAAAAAACACTTACCTTGACGTCGCCAAGAGCTGCACCAAATGATTTAGCGATGTTGGCTGCGAGTTGTTCGGAAGCCCTGCCTGCAAAGATTTTTACGCCCACGATACTTAAAATTGGATGCAAAGGTAAGGAATTAAGAACTAATTTTGTAACACAATGAGTCAAAAGCTACAATATTCCTTGTTCAAACGCCTTTTCAGCTTTGCCAAGCCTTACAAAAAATACCTAGTTGTAGCCGTCAGCGCCACGATTTTATTAGCGGCCCTTTCCCCTTCAAGACCTTATGTCATTGGCCAAATCATTGACCGTTACTTGCTCAAAGACAAAGACCCAAACATGTTGTTGTTGGGTTGTTTGCTTGTGTTGATCATGCTTTTGTCAGAAGCTGTATTGCAAGTAGTGGGCACCTATTTTTCCAATTTACTGGCTCAGTCAGTGATCCGAGATTTGCGTCAAAAAGTGATCCGCCACTTCATGAAGTTGCGCGTGGCGTATTTTGATAAGAACCCCGTGGGCGCTATGGTAACCAGAGTCGTTTCGGACATGGAGGCCATTACGGAGGTATTTTCTTCGGGCATGATGGACATCGCCGCCGATTTATTGTCTTTGGTGCTGATCATCTTATTTATGTTTCTGACCGATTGGCAGTTGGCCTTAATGACCCTTATTCCTGTTCCGTTACTCATTTGGGCGACGCGCATTTTTGCCCGCGCCATGAAATCTTCTTTTCAGCAAGAGCGGCAGGCGGTTACTAAACTCAATACATTTGTTCAGGAACGCCTGACAGGCATGAGTTTGGTACAGCTTTTTAACCGTCAACAACAAGAGGCCCGCCATTTTGAGCACATCAATGCCGAGCACCGCGCCGCGCACATCAAAGCCGTTTGGGCCAACTCCATTTTCTTCCCGTTTGTCGAATTACTAAGTTCGCTTTCGATCGCTTCTTTATTGGTTTGGGGAGCGCTTCAGGCTGCTGGTAAGTCCGAGCAAGAGGTCAGCAATATGTTCGGCGAGTTGTTTGCTTTCGTTTTTTGGATCAGTCAGTTGTATCGCCCAATTCGGATGTTGGCAGACAAATTCAATATCTTGCAGCGCGGAACAGTAAGGGCGGAGCGTATTTTTGCTGTGCTCGACGAACAAACAGACGTCCAAGACAAAGGGCACTTAACGCAAGTAGATTTCAATCAAAATTTACGTTTTCAGGGTGTCAACTTCGCTTATGTGGAGGGCCAACCTGTTATTACCGACCTCAATTTAGAAATCACGTATGGTCAGACAGTCGCCATTGTAGGCGCCACTGGTTCCGGTAAAACGACATTAGTTAATTTGTTGGGTCGTTTTTACGAGCATCAATCCGGTCAAATTCTGATTGGAAATGTTCCGATAGAAGAGATTGAGTTGCCTACTTTGCGCAAAAACATTGCCATTGTACTTCAGGACGTATTCTTGTTTTCAGATACCGTTTTCAACAACATTACCCTCGGAGACCCCTCTATTTCACTAGAGCAAGTGATTACTGCGGCCAAAGAGGTTGGCGCGCACGACTTCATCAGTGCTTTGCCCGATCAGTACGACCACAAAATTGGCGAAAGAGGTGGTACGCTTTCTACGGGGCAAAGACAATTGTTGGCGTTTATCCGAGCGTATGTGTACCAGCCTTCTTTACTCATTTTAGATGAGGCTACCTCAAGCGTAGACAGCGAGAGCGAATTCATGATCCAGCGCGCCACAGACAAATTAACGGCCGGCAGAACGTCCATTGTAATTGCCCACCGCTTGTCGACTATCCGCAAAGCAGACCGCATTATTGTCATGGAAAAAGGCCGCATTATTGAGCAAGGCACACACGAAGAACTCCTCGAACTCGGCGGCCATTATAAAAACTTGTCTGATCGACAGTATTTCAATCAAGAAGCATGAAGCGTTTCAAAATAGGCGGTGTTCCAGAACACTTTAATTTACCTTGGCGCCTGGCCATTGAAGAAGGAAAGTTCAAAGATGCAGGCGTAGAACTCCATTGGTCTGACATGACCGGTGGAACGGGCCAAATGATCAAAGGCTTGCAAGCGGGCACACTCGATATCGCTGTATTGCTGACCGAAGGCATTACCCGCGCCATTTTAAAAGGACTCGACGCCAAAATTATGGCGGTTTATGTGCAGAGCCCCTTGTGTTGGGGTATTCATGCGCCAACCAACCAATCTTTGCACGGTTTAGCAGATTTAGATGGTGCTACATTTGCTATTTCTCGAGAGGGCTCTGGTTCTCATTTAATGAGTTATGTGCTTGCGCAGCGCGAAGGATGGGATGCAGACGCCTTGTCTTTTGATGTTGTGGGTGATGTATATGGTGGTCTTTGGGCCTTGAATCACGGCGAAGCACAGGGCTTTCTCTGGGAAAAATATACCACTCAGCCCTTTGTAGACCAAGGAAAATGCAAGCGAATAGGAGAGGTGTATACGCCGTGGCCATGTTTTGTCATCGCTGTTAGAAATGAGGTTTTGGCACAAGAAGAAGCGTTGTTGAACGCGGTCATTGGCATCATTCAAGAGCGTGCTGCACAATTGAAAGCCGCGCCCGACACCCCAGAAGTACTCGCCTGGCGCTATGCGCTCAAACAAGGAGAAGCGAGCGAATGGTTAAGGCAAACAGAGTGGTCAAGCGCACCCACAATTGATCAGTCTGCGATCCAAACTACCGTTGAAACACTTCTTGATTTGGACTTGCTCAGTGCACAAGAAGCCGAAAACTGGCCCTCGAAGTTGTTTAAATGAAAAGTGTTTCCTTCCTTGTTTTCGTATGCCTATTAAGGTTTACACACGCTCAAGGACTGGATTTAGGCACTATTTCTCATGCGCCAGGTTTTGTTGCTAACCTTGGTCAGATTTATAATGAAACTTCTGGCTTGGCTTTTTACAATGACACCATTTTATCCATTAATGACAGCGGTAACGACCCAGCTTTGCATGCCATTCGCAGCACAGATGGCAAGCATTTACAGAGCTGGCCAATTGCCAATGCGCTCAATTTAGATTGGGAGGCCATCGCGCTCAGTGCAACAAACGTATTCATCGGTGACGTTGGCAATAACATGGGCAAGCGTACTACCTTAGCTATCTACCGGATAGACAGATCCTTGTTACTCCCCTCAACAACAGCCTTAACCGCACAAAAACTCAATTTTAAATTTGCAGACCAGCCCGCCGTTCCTTTGCCAGCAAATGCCCACAACTATGATTGTGAGGCCATGTTTTTTTGGCAAGACTCCCTGCATCTTTTATCGAAAAATTGGCAAAACCTCTGGACGCGCCATTATGTTTTGCCGACCAATTGGCAAGACACACTGGTGGTGAGCCCGCGCGATTCTTTTTATGTCAATGGCTTGGTAACGGATGCGGCCATGGATGTACAGACCAACCAAATCTTTCTATTGGGCTATAAAAAGGAACAGAGTGGGCTATACAGCGCATTTATGTACAGGTTTTCAAATAACAAGGGCCTATTCTTAGGATCAGATTTCCAACGCATAGAGTTGGGTTCTACCCTCAGCTTGGCGCAAACAGAGGGGCTGTGTATGAGCGGGGCCAACAAAGGATTCATCACTGGTGAACAAATTGTATCGGTGCTCACCATTGCCCCAAAGCTGCATTCTTTTGATTTCAATAAAGGAAGAAAGGCATTTGAATAACAAAAGGGTAAAACCTTTAAACATATTCTTTCCAAGTACTTACATGCTCAGTCATCAATGGTGTTTGTTCATTTGAGCAGTATTGAACGAACAATTCAATTACATTCATAGAACAAAACTTGCAGTATGATTCCACTTATACCTCAATTTGACAATAATTTTTGGTGGGCAGGAGCAGCAGTACTCGCCATTTTAAGCATCATTTTTGCCGTCTTTTTGATGGATCGCAAAAACTAGAAGCTTTTTAGCGCTCGCTGAATGTCGGTATCGTGTGTATTCACGACCTGATAATAGCCATTTTCCAAATACAAATGCCGGGCAATTTCAGCCTTGAGCAAACGCTTGATATTTTCTTTACTGTGCAAGTATTCGTTTCTTTGGAGGCGCACCTTAAATTCTTTGGCTGCAAACAAAGTGAACTTGTTGAGGAGTTGTTCATTTACCTCAAAGGTCTTTAAAAAGTCTTGCAATTTAAGGTCGATATTGTTTTGGTTGAGGTAGTCAAAAGCAAAGGCATTGAACACGCCATTCCACTGTAATTCTGATAAGTAAAGTGATGTGCCGCTGGTGTCTCCGGCTACAAATACGTCCGGCATGATGCCGCCGCCGCCATAAACAGTGCGGCCATTTCTGGTTTTGTATTTGAGTGAATCAACAAATATGCTGGAGTCTGGCTTGAAGTATTCATCGGTGAGCGCTTTTTGCTCGTCTTCTTTGTACGCTTCATAACCCTTTTCATAGGGTCTTTGAATGGAGCGCCCAGAAGGCGTGTAGTAGCGTGCGATAGTAATGCGGATGTTACTGCCGTCTTTTAAGCGTTTGTCTTGTTGAATGAGCCCTTTGCCGTAAGAGCGACGGCCTACAATCTTTGCTCTGTCGTTGTCTTGTAAGGCGCCGGCTAGAATTTCGCTGGCCGAAGCAGACTGTGCATCGATGAGCACGACGGTTTTGGTTTTTTCAAGGATGCCTGCGGCAGTGGCCCGGTGCTTTTGTTCTTTGCTATGAAAGCCTTTAGAGCTCAGGATGAGTTGACCGTTTGGCAAAAATTCATCGGCAATTTGAATAGCTGCGTCCATGGTGCCGCCGCCGTTTCCGCGCAAATCTAGGACCAGTTTTTTCATGCCTTTGGCTTGTAATTGCAGCGCTGCGGTATGGAATTCTTGTGCGGTTGGCAAAGAGAATTGGCTAATTTGGATGTAGCCCGTTTCTTTATTGATCATGTAATAACTTGGAACAGTGGCAATAGGAATGGTGTTGCGCACGAGTGTTTTTTGTAGTTTTTTCCCTTTGCGGAAAATGGTCACTTTTACTTCGGTGTTTGGCGCGCCTTTTAGCCTGGCCATTACCTTTTCATTTGAGATGGATTGACCTGTTGCGGCTTTGCCGTCTATTGCAACGATGCGGTCGCCGCGTTTTAAGCCCCCTAAGAAGGCCGGAGAAAGTGCATTGACGTGTGTGACACAGATTGTGTCGCGGAAGAGCAAGAAGCGCACGCCAATGCCCCCAAAAGCTGCATTGGTTTGTTCGTCGAGTAGCTTGAGGTTTTTGGCAGAAATGTAATTGCTGTGCGGATCTAGTTTGTGGAGCATCTCTGAAATGGTTTGCTCAAAGATCTCTTCTGTATTGATTTTATCTACGTATTGTTGGTCCAGTACCTGAAAAATTTGCTGGAGCTTTTGTAGTTCTTTGCTGTCGTTGTTGGGCGCACCAAAAAATGCGCTCCCTACCCAAATGCCAAGAGCGGCAATGGAGGTGAGTAAAATAGGCAACCAGTAAAGGGGTTTAGGACCTTCTTCAGACATCGTCGATATTTTCAATTTGTGTGACTTCTAAGCCTGCAGATTTGAGAAACTCAACGCCGGAGAGGTCTTTGTAGGCTTCTTGATAAACCAGGCGCTTGATACCAGATTGCAAGACCAATTTGCTGCAGTCTTTACATGGCGAGTGCGTGAGATAAAGCGTGGCGTCTTTGCAATTGTTGGTAGAGCGCGCTACTTTGAGAATGGCATTGGCTTCGGCATGCAGTACATACCAGTGTGTTTGGTTGTTGTCGTCTTCGCAGCAGTTGTCAAAGCCAGCGGGCGTGCCGTTGTAGCCGTCTGAAATAATAATAGCATCCTTGACAATGATAGCTCCGACTTGCTTTCTTTGGCAATGGGAGAGCAGGGCCCAACTTGCAGCTAAACGCAAATAGGCTCTGTCATAACGATTTTGTTTGGGATCTGTTTGCTTATGCGCCATGTCTGATATGACCTCCTAAATAACCTGTAAAAGCAAATAAGATAAAGGCAATGATGCCTACTACAAGCGTGAAGCGCTCGATTTTTTTAGCACTCTTCCATTGCGCGCGCTCAGCCCAAAGGCCAACGACAGCCGCTGCGGTCAAGAGAAACACAAAAATGAGGGCATTTTCAGCCATTTCTTCGTGTACGTGAATCAATTTGTGAGAAATACCAGCAACATGCTCAATGCTCTCTTCTGCAGGCTCTCCTGTAAAGTAGGCAACGAAACCACCAATTCCGCCTAATATGAGTATGAGGTAAGCACTGAGGGTTGTGTTGAGATTAGGTTTGACGAGCGCAACGACTAAAAGTAAGACGCCAAAAAGCGAGCCGAGTATGGGAAAGTGGTTGCTGAGTAAGTGGAGATAGGCCATGATGTTTGAATTAGTTGAGATGAAAGTTACGTAAAATTCAATGCGGATAATACGGAGAGATCATTAAATATACAACTACACCGGTTACGGCGACATACAGCCAAATAGGAAAAGCAAATTTTGCCCATTTCTTATGTTTTTGGTAGTTTCCTTCCCACGCATGTAAATAGGTAAACAAAACAACGGGAATCACCGCAACACTCAATGAAATGTGCGAAAGCAATAAAATAATGTAAGCCAACCTAGATGACTTCACGTAATTGAGTTCTATTTCATCAAGTTGGCCATTCGCGTCTAAATCACCGTAAAGCGTAGAATCGGAGGTCATGTGGTAAGCCACATAACAAAGCAAAAACAAAACACTTAAGCCGAGCGCAACTTGGATGGTTTTTTGGTGCTGTTGTACCTTGCCATTTTTGATGAAGTATAGCGCTAAAAGCAATAATATGGCTGTAATACCATTGATGGAGGCATAAATTGGCGGTAAAAATGAAAAGTCAACACCTTCAATTTTGATACCGAACAAGGCAGCTACAGCAATCGGAATCACAATGGAAACAGCGATGATCCATTTGCGCAAGCCTGTTTTATTGGGGTTTGTAGTTGTATTCATAAGTGAAAAGGGTTTTGGCATCTTTAATTAACCGTTCAAATTCTTTTTTGTTGACACTCAGATCTGGTTGCACCACTTCATAAACGCCGCGCACGTATCCTTTTTTGTCGACGAGGGTAAATGCGCCCGAGTGGGCATAACCACC
>JBFYPV010000156.1:0-5049 GCA_041303085.1 Crocinitomicaceae bacterium | reverse complement strand
AAGTTTTATCGGGGCTCGCCATCAGTTTTGGCCTACTGAGTTTATTTAGCATTTGGAATGTCTACAATTGGGATATCCTCGGCTGGGGCACCAAACTCTTCTTGTTTCCATTCTTGGCGGTCATTAGTTTCATGGCCAAACTCACACCGGCCAAACCCGCTCTCTTTGTCCGCCTTCAACTGGGAATCCTCGTCTTACACACGGCGCTTTACTTCTTGGTATTCAATTTTCAGGATCCGCATGCGCCGAACTTATTGCTCTTATTGCTCGGCTTTTTGTTGGCAAGTGTCGTCTTGATTTTTGCAAAAGTTCAAGGGCTAGAAACGGGGAAAAAACAAGGCAAGTCTGCTTCATTTCAAAAACAAAGTAAAGTGCTTTTGCTCATTGCTGCTGGTTTCTACCTGAGTATGGGCTTATTTGCACACGCAGATTTGTTGCTGCCAGGTATCATTTTTGAGCTCGCAGCCCTCATTCTGTATTTCTATCACCTGATGCGGCCGTAGCCAACAACCTTTGGCTTCCAGTAGGCAGAGGTTTCTAACTCAACGATGGAGATGCCGAGCGAAGAACTCGAATGGATCATTTGCTTGAGCGCTCCCTTTTCAGAGATCAAAATACCCACGTGATTGATTTGCGTGCCATTCGAAAAGAAAACTAAATCGCCCGCATGGGCTTCTTCTGGGTCTATTTTTTGGCAATACGTATATTGCTCTGCGGCACGACGCGGAAGGCTCACGCCATTTTGCTCAAAAACATAACAAGTAAAACCGCTGCAGTCAAAACCTGTTGGATCAAGACCTGCCTCTTTATAAGGAACACCAAGATGTTTTTGCGCTTCGTTGAGTAGTTTTTGTGTCTTTGCGGAACTTTGTGTTCCTTGCTTTATTCCTGCATTTACTGCCGTATTTTCTGTAGTGCGCGGCATCCATTCTAGCTCCAAGGCATGGCGCTTGGCCCAAATAGGATTTTTGGCAAGTTCTTGCGCGGCTAATTGACGGTATTTTGCGGGTACATTACTCTGGTCGTAGGCAGGGTTTTGGGCCAATCTTTTGGCTTTGCGGTAAACTAATTTGTAGTGACCTTGCGAAAGTAGTACATCGAGTTTCTGCTCCACGGATTTTTGGGCCCGAAGAGAAAACGATAGACCTGAAATCAGAAAAAATAAAAGATAAAGGCGCTTAGTTGGCATAGAGTTTACCATTCATGAACACGACCGAGGTTTGGTTGGGTAACTTAACCAAAACTTTAGAGCCATAGATCTCAAAATCGGCTTGTGGAAAATTGGTGATCTCTTGCGAAACGCCATCGACGAGTGCACTGACACCTCCGATGATATTGCGATACACCAACACATTGTTCTTGAGTAAATAGGACTGCGGTTGATACGTTGCAACCTGTACGCGTTGGCCGTTCGTGTATGCGAAAAAATAGGAGTTTTCCATCCAGACACAGATGTCGTCTTTGACATCCCACAGGTCGGAAGAAAAATTGGAAAGGGCCGTTTTTTGACCGTTTTGATAGTGCCAAAGATTGCCATTCATGTCTTCGTAGACCACAAAACCTCGGCCTGCCTTGTATTTTTTGATCGGAAAAGACTCTAACTCTAAAAAGTTGCCTTGGTCAAAAACATAAAATGATTGCGTGTAGGGGTCTTTGAAACACATGACGTCGGTACCGAGCTGAAAATCCAGGACTTCTTCGTTATAGGTGCCGATTTCAAACTTCTGACCATGCCAATACACAAAATAGGTGTTGCTGTTGTCTTTGTACACCACTAAGTTCTCACCCACACTTGCATTCATCGAGACGCCGTTGGTGATGGTGACCAAACTCTCTACTTTTTGATTCCAGTAAACGTTGAGTGCTTGGTAGCGGATGTCTTCAAAAACAATGATGCTGTCCTTGACGACAAACTCGCGGCCAAAGTTGGTGAGTACCGTGAATTTGCCGGCGTCCCACATGCGCAAACCTTGTGCGATTCGATAAGCCATAAGGTGATCAGACACTTGGTAATCGACGTTGAGGGTGGTGACGTCTATGCGCTCCTTGCCATCGTAAATTTTGAGGTTGCCGCGCGTATCGATGTAGGCAACGATTTCGTCTCCAGCCTTATAGCTGACAATTGGTTGGATTTCAATGGGCCTAAAAAACCCGTCTTGAAAAGAAACAAAAAAATTATTGAAGTCTAGGGTGGGTACAATTCCTTGCGCACTAGCGCTGAGCGCAGACAAACTTAGACAAAGAAAAAAGGTAATTCTTTTGAACGACATTGTCCAAAGTTATCAAAATTTAGACCAATAAATGTATCTTCGTGGCGCTTATCTATTTGACTATGAAAAAAACTATTTTTTGCGGTCTTTTTTTGCTAGGTAGCACCTCTTTTTGGGCACAGCAAAAAATCACCTATGAAGCTTATGACCTCCCTAACGGGCTGCACGTCATTTTGCATGAAGAACACGCCACTCCTATTGTAGCAGTCTCTGTACTCTACCATGTTGGCTCGAAAAACGAAAACCCAAACCGCACGGGTTTTGCACACTTTTTTGAACACTTGTTATTTGAAGGCTCTGCCAACATTGGCCGTGGCGAATACAGCGAACTCGTCGAAAAAAATGGCGGCACACTCAATGCCAACACCTCCCAAGACCGCACTTATTATTACGAAGTGTTGCCTTCTAATCAGCTCGAGTTAGGACTTTGGCTCGAAAGTGAGCGCATGCTCCATGCCAAAGTAGACATCAAAGGCATCGAGACGCAACGCAGCGTGGTCAAAGAAGAAAAAAGACAGCGCGTAGACAACCAACCTTACGGATCTTTCTTCACAGAGATTTTCAAGCGTGTTTTTGAAACGCATCCCTACAACTGGGCGCCAATCGGCAGCATGGAACACCTCGATGCAGCGCAAGAAGAAGACTACGTCAATTTTTACAAAACATTCTACGTACCCTCTAACGCAACGCTTTCAATTGCCGGCGATATCAACATCGAAGAAACCAAAAAATGGATTGCGCAATATTTCGGTTCTATCCCGAAAGGCCAAGCCATCAACCTCTACCGCGACTTCATTAACCTGAGCGACGACGCTTTTATGGCCAGGTACGCTATTTCCAAAAGCGAGTTTGACCAGAAAAATTTCATGCAAACAAACACAGCTGCTGGAAAAAAACTTATTGCATACCACCTCAACATGCCTTGCCAAATCGAAAGACCACGCAAAGACAACCAAGCCATTTCAGGACTCATCAAAGACACCATCTACGACAACATCCAGTTACCGGGTCTTTTCATTGGTTACAAAATGCCAGCGCAATTGCATCCTGACACCTATGCGCTTGAATTCTTGAACGAAGTGTTGTCGAGCGGTAGCTCTTCGCGCATCAATAAAGAGATTGTCGAAAAACGTCAGTTGGCGCAATATGCTTTCTCATTCAACTACGGTCTTGAAGACGCCGGAATTGGTATCATGGCCGCAATTGCACCACAAGATGTTTCTTTAGACACCCTTTTGAACGCACTCGACGCACAAATTGCAGCCATCAAAACCGAGCTCATTAGCGAAGAAGAATTTCAGAAAGTACGCAATAAATTTGAGAACGATATTGCCTCTAGCAATTCAAGTATTGCAGGTATTGCCGAGAACTTGGCAGACAACCATGTATATTACGGAGACGCCAACCGCGTCAATACGCTTCTTTCCAACTACCAAAAAGTGACCAGAGAAGACATCTTAAGAGTAGCCAACACCTACCTTACCCAAGATGCACGCGTGATCCTTTATTACTTACCTAAAGAAAAATAAGCCTCATGAAAAGTCTATATCTCCTCCTGATATTGATCCTGTCGAACAGTGTTTTGGCACAGTTAGATCGATCGCAAAGACCAGCTGCGGCTGCGGCTCAAAAAATCAACATCCCTGCATCGCAGGTATTCACAACAGCAAACGGCATCACGGTTATTTTGTCTGAAAACCACAAAATACCGAAGGTCTCCATTGAATTGAGCTTAGGCAATACGCCTCGTCTGGAAGGTTCAAAAGCAGGGCTTTCCAATTTAACTGGTTCCTTACTGATGTCTGGTACGGCAGCACGCTCTAAAGATCAGCTCGACCGCGAAATCGACTTCATTGGCGCCAACCTTTCAGCCGGTTCTTCGAGCATGTACTTGAGCTGCCTCACCAAGCACCTCGACAAAGGTCTAGACCTCATGACTGACGTCTTGTACAACGCGAATTTCCCGGAAAGTGAAGTCGAGCGCATCCGCAAGCAAAACTTATCTGGCTTGCAGTCTACCAAAGCAGACGCAGGTGAAATGGCAACCAATGCCACACTAGCAGTCAACTTCCCTGGGCATCCACTAGGTGAAATCATGACCGAAGCCACACTACAAAATATTACCCGCGAGGACCTCATCCAATACTACAAAGCGACTTTCACCCCGCAAGGCAGTTACTTGGTTGTGGTTGGCGACATCACTAGAGCGCAAACAGAAGCAATGGTGACGCGTTATTTTTCGGCATGGCAAGGTGGTCCTGTTTACCAAAGCGATCTTGGCAAAGGGCAGTTTGACAAAGGAAACCGCGTCATTTTTGTCAAAAAACCAGGCGCTGTTCAATCTGTGGTATATGTCACCTTCCCGATTGACATCCGTGCTGGCCACAAAGACCAACTCGCGCTCAATGTCTTGAACGGTATTTTGGGTGGCGGCGGCTTTGGCACACGCCTCATGCAAAACCTCCGCGAAGACAAAGCCTTTACTTATGGCTGTTACTCCTCACTTAACTTCACCGAAAACGGCTCTTGGATGTCGGCAGGTGGCAACTTCAAAAATGCGGTAACGGACTCCGCTATCACGGAAATCCTCAAAGAATTTGCAGGTATTATTGAAGCGCAGGTGACCGACGAAGAGCTCAGTCTCACCAAAAATAACATGGCGGGTGGTTTTGCGCTTTAGAGCGCCCTCAGACCGTTGCGCGTTTTGCTCTCAATACCATCAAGCAAAAATTAGCTCCTGACTACTACCAAAACTACCTTCAACAGCTCGAAGCCATCA
>JBFYPV010000155.1:0-9614 GCA_041303085.1 Crocinitomicaceae bacterium | reverse complement strand
AGGGTGTCAAGTAATTTTTGAGAGTCTACATGTCCGATTTTAGTCTGAGCAAAAGTGCTGAATCCGATGACAACAAAAAGCCCGAGTATTACATTTTTCATTTTTATATTTATTTAGTTATTCCCATTTCTTCGAGCACTGCATCTGAGATGTCGAATTCTTTTTCTGCATATAGCAAGTTACTTTGGTTGGCTTTGTCAAAGACAAACGCATACCCTTCTCTTTTGGCCACTTTTTTCATTGCGGTGAAAACGCGGTCCTGTATTGGTTTGATCAACTCTTGGCGCTTTTGGAAGTAATCGCCTTCTGAACCAAAATGTTGGGTTTGAAGATCGATAGCTTCTTGCTCGAGTTTTTCAATTTCTATTTTTCTTTTTTCTCTTTCCTCTTTTGGAAGGAGCACTTCTTCGCGGTCATAGTTGCTTTTGAGGCCTTTGATTGTCGCGTAGCGGTCTTCTATTTCTTTGGTCCAACGCTCGGCCATTTTGTCGAGGCGTTCTTTGGCTTCTGCATACTCAGGTACATTTTCTAAGATGTAATCGGAGTCGATGAAAGCGTAGGACTGCGCACTGACAAATTGCATGCCAAAAACCAATAAAAGGAGTGCAAGGTATTTCATGTGTTTCATTTGCGTGCTTAGAACGACGAAGTTACCAATTTATTGTTAATGCTACAATTCTCCGAGGTTCATACCGATTGTAAATGTCAATTTGGGATAATAACCTTTTGCCTTGATATCTAAGTCAGATCCTTTTCCAAAACCACTTGCCCACTCATCCATTTGGTCGAAACCTAAACCGTAGTCGAGGCCCAACATACCAAACATCGGTAAAAAGACGCGGATACCCACGCCCGCAGTGCGCTTCACGTTGAACGGATTGAACTTATCAAAACTCGGATAGGTGTTGCCCGCCTCTAGGAAGGAAAGCGCATAGAAAGTGGCTTGCGGATTAAGCGATATTGGGTAGCGGAGCTCTAAAGTGTATTTTGCAACTATTGGATCGCCGCCCGAAGAAGAAATAGTTTGGTCCTCGTAACCGCGCAAAGCGATGATTTCACGACCACCAATTTGATTGGCGCCCATTCCGGTGAGGCCGCTACCACCCATAATGAAACGGTCAAAAGGAGAAATTCCTTTGGCCTTGTTGTAAGCACCCATATAGCCAAATCCAAAGCGCGACATCAAGACGAGTTTTTTATCGGCGCTCAAAGGCGTATACCACTCTCCGGTAAACTTCAGTTTGAAATACTCCAAGTACTTGTAGCGGTCTTGCTGCGTCATGCTTGAATAGTCTTTTTCTGGACCAAACATACTGTAGGGAGCCGTCGCTTTGGCAGAGAAGGTAAAGTTGGAGCCATTTTGAGGATAAATTGGCGCACTTACCGAGCTGCGTTGCAAGGTGTACTTTAATGAGATATCGTTGGCATAGCCATTCTGGAAGAGCGGGAAGAATGAATATTTCTGTACATCATAATACTGATAAGACAGCTCATAATTGGCGACGAAGTAGTCGTCTGGCCATTTTTTGCGACGGCCCATCGCGACGCCTGCACCGGAAATAGAGATGCCGTTGTAGTCTGGGTTGGTACGCAACAAACCATTTGTGGAAATAGAAGAATTGGTGACGTAAAACGTGAGGGAATTTGGCTTCTTTCCGCCCAACCATGGCTCGGTGAAAGAAAAGTTATAGCCTTGATAAAAGCGACCTGTAGACTGTGCGCGAATGGTCAGGCGCTGGCCGTCTCCACCAGGTAATGGGCTCCAGGCATCTTTCTTGAAGAAGTTTTTGGTAGAGAAATTATTGAAAGACAAACCGAGCGTACCGATTACACGGCCCGATGTATTGGGGCCTGCGCCGCCGTAACCTCCAGAAAGTTCAATTTGGTCGCTAGACTTTTCTGCTACAACGTATTCGATGTCTACGGTGCCGTCGGCAGGGTTTGGTTTCGGATTGACCTGAAAACCTTGCTCGTCAAAGAAACCAAGTTGCGCTAGCTCGCGCTGGGTGCGCATGATGTCGGCTTTATTGAAGAGGTCTCCGGGTTTGGTGCGTATCTCGCGCAAAATGACGTGGTCATTTGTTTTGGTATTGCCGCGGATAGTTATACCGCCAATATGCGCCTCTTTGCCTTCAATCAAACGGACTTGGTGGTTGATTTTGTTGTCTTTGACCCCGGTTTCTACAGGAGAAATTTGAAAAAACAAATAACCGCGGTCCATGTAGAGTGAAGAGATGTCGCGGCCATCGCCATTGCCATATAAGCGCTGGTTAAATAAGTCTTTGTTGTAGAGATCACCAGGTTTGATTCCTAAAACGGTGTCGAGGAAGCTAGATCTGTACTTAGAATTACCAATCCATTCGATGTCACCAAAGTAATATTTCTCGCCTTCGTTGATCTCTATTCGAATTTTCATGTTCTTTTCATCGAGCATAAAAACAGTGTCGTTGACAATTGCTGCATCTCGGAGACCTTCCGCATTGAACTTAGCCATTAATGCGGCTTTGTCAGTGGCATAGCTGCTTTCGGTGTATTTTGAACGCTTGAACAAACGCTGCGGGCCTTTTTGTTTGGTGTCTTTCATGGACATTTTGAGCTTCCAGATCGGAACAGAAGTAACGCCCACAAATTCGATTTCTTTGATGCCCACCTTAATGCCTTTTTCAACATTGATCACGAAAATCTCGGAATTGTTGATGAGGGTGTCTTGCTGGCGATTGATTTGCACTTTGGCGTGATAAAATCCTTTGTCGCGGTAATAACTTCTGATCTTGCTGTTGGTTTCAAACACCAAGTTTTCAGTAATGGTTTTACCCGCATAAAGCGTGATTTCTTCTCTTAATTTATCGGCCTCGCGTTTGTTCACGCCAACAAATCTAAATTTGGAAAGCTTCGGGCGCGGGCTCAGCTCAATGACTAAATAAACAATACCGCCCACTTCTTTCTCTGCATAAATAGCGACATCGGAAAACAAGGCTTCTGCCCAGAGGTTTTGAATGGCTTTGTTGATTTGCTGACTTGGCAAAGTGATTTTTTGTCCAGTGCGCAATCCTGCGATGAGCTTGATGGCTTGGTGGTCGTAGTTGTCGGCACCTACCACGCGCACAGGACCAATTTCATAGGTTTGGGGATTGGCGTAATCAAAATCAAAACCACCCAATGTACTTGGCGTTTGGGCCAGCGCTAAACCAGCGCTAAACAGCATTAAAAAAACGAATATTTTTTTCATTTATTGGTTTGAATTTGTTCAGATACCATCCCAAAACGCCTCTCCCTCTTCTGAAAAGCTGCAATGGCATCTATAAATGCATCGCGGCGGAAGTCTGGCCAATGGGTGTCTGTAAAAAGCAACTCTGTATAAGACAATTGCCAAAGCAAAAAGTTACTGATGCGGCATTCTCCGCTGGTGCGAATGAGTAATTCTGGATCTGGAATGTCTTTGGTGTGGAGTAAACCAGAAAAAGTTTGTTCGTCGAGTTCAGCCGCCGAAAGCTTACCATCTTCGATCAGTTGATGCGCAACAACAGCCGCTTTTAATATTTCTTGACGGGCCGAATAATTAAGGGCCAAAATGAGGGTCAGGGAAGTGTTGTCTTTGGTGCGCTCCATGGCGGATAGCAAAGACTGATAACAATTACCAGGCAAACCTTGGATATCTCCGATAGTGTGTAAACGCACGCCATTCGCATGCATTTCATCGACTTCATTGGCAATGGCGTCCACTAATAAATTCATGAGCCCCTCAACTTCTTCGCTTGGTCGAGACCAATTTTCGGTAGAGAACGCGTACATGGTTAAAAATGAAACGCCGAGTTCGCGGGCTGTTTTGATGACTTCCTTTACAGATTCTACCCCGGCTGCATGCCCAAATAAGCGGTGCTGCCCTTTGTTTTTAGCCCAACGACCATTGCCGTCCATGATGAAAGCAACGTGGCGGGGAATATTCTGAAGGTCAAGGTTTTCTAAAGTACTCATTTAGTCAAACGAAAATACGCAATCTTTTGCTGAAAAGCTCATAAAAAAAGGGAGTGGTCAGACCAATCCCTTTTAGTTTGAGGTTTTGTTTATGTTATTCTGCTAAAATAATTAGCTTTTGGTTGTTGAGCTCAGCCACACCACCTTTTATTTGTACGCGCACTGAAGAGCCAGAAACTGCAAGGTGCTCGTTCGCTTCTACGGGTTGGTTGGTTTCAAAACACAACTCCCCTTTTTTCAATGAAGAAATGATCGGGGCGTGGTTGTTAAGGACTTGAAAAACACCATCTAGGCCAGGCAAACTGACGCTGTTCACCTCTCCTTTGTAAAGGCTCGCTTCTGGTGTGATGATTTCTAATATCATGATTATGCTTCTGCTAACATTTTTTCTCCGGCGGCAATTACATCTTCAATTCCTCCTTTGAGGTTGAAGGCTGCTTCAGGATACTGGTCGAATTTACCATCTAGGATGTCGTTGAACGCTTTGATGGTGTCTTGGATGTCGACGAGTACACCTGGGAGACCTGTAAACTGCTCAGCTACGTGGAATGGTTGAGACAAGAAACGTTGTACACGACGTGCGCGGTGAACGATCATTTTGTCTTCTTCAGAAAGTTCATCCATACCTAAGATGGCGATGATATCTTGAAGTTCTTTGTAGCGTTGCAAAGTAATTTTAACGCGCTGTGCACAGTTGTAATGCTCTTCACCTACGATTTCTTGCGTAAGGATACGAGAAGTAGAATCTAGTGGATCAACCGCAGGATAAATACCGAGCTCGGCAATTTTACGAGACAATACTGTAGTTGCATCTAAGTGAGCAAATGTGTTTGCTGGCGCTGGATCGGTAAGGTCATCGGCAGGTACGTATACCGCTTGTACTGAAGTAATTGATCCGTTTTTAGTTGAGGTAATGCGCTCTTGCATGGCACCCATTTCGGTAGCCAATGTTGGTTGGTAACCTACTGCAGATGGCATACGACCAAGAAGTGCTGATACTTCTGAACCAGCTTGGGTAAAGCGGAAGATATTGTCTACGAAGAAAAGGATGTCTTTTCCTTGACCTTCGCCGTCTCCATCGCGGAAATATTCGGCAATGGTAAGACCTGAAAGGGCTACACGTGCACGTGCTCCTGGAGGCTCGTTCATCTGACCGAAAACAAATGTTGCTTTGGATTCTTTCATTTCGTTGAGGTCTACCTTAGAGAGGTCCCAACCGCCTTCTTCCATAGAGTGCATAAATGCATCACCGTATTTGATAATGCCTGACTCTAACATTTCGCGAAGTAAGTCGTTTCCTTCACGGGTACGCTCACCAACACCTGCAAATACAGACAAACCACCGTGTCCTTTTGCAATGTTGTTAATTAATTCTTGGATAAGTACTGTTTTACCTACACCCGCACCACCAAAGAGACCAATTTTACCACCTTTTGCGTATGGTTCGATAAGGTCGATTACTTTGATACCGGTAAAAAGGATTTCGGTAGCAGTAGACAATTGGTCAAATTTCGGAGCCTCGCGGTGAATTGGCAAACCTTCCGTGTTGTCCATGGTGTTGATGCCGTCGATGGCCTCACCTACCACATTAAACAAACGACCCTTGATGCGATCTCCGGTTGGAACTTTAATTGGAATACCTGTTGAAATCACTTCCATTCCGCGGGTAAATCCATCGGTTGAGTCCATGGAAATGGCGCGAATTGCATTTTCTCCAACGTGTGCTTGAACTTCCAAAACCACGCGAGTGCCGTCGGTTTTGTATACTTCCAATGCATCATAAATGTTGGGTAGCGCGGTGCCGCGCTCGAATCTTACGTCCACAACTGGACCGATTACTTGAGAGATTTTTCCTTTGATTGATGACATCATTTGTCTTTTAAATTCGGGCGCAAATATACGAGATTTTATTTGAATTACTTGAGAACAAGCCAAAATTATTTTGTGTAGCGCTTACTGAGTCCTGCGCATTAAAAATCTGACAGGGAAATAGGTAAACAAAAAAGCTAATACACTGGAAGCGAAGAGTATGCTTACAAAGTCTTTTGCTTTGAAAACAATGGGGAACGGCACATTGGCACCCGGCACAATTAACCATCCAAAATATTGCTGACACCAACAGATGAGCAAGCCGAAAACCAAACCAAATGCAATCCCCAGAAAAGAAAGCAACAAACCTTCAAAAAAGAAAATCTGAAAACGATTTTGAGGGGTCATGCCGAGTGCCTTTAAAATTTGCAAGTTGGCTTGTTTTTCATGGATCAGCATGGTGAGTGTCGCAATCAAATTGAAAGAGGCCAACACAAACACAAATAGCAAAATGATGAACACCACCAAGCGCTCCGAACGGCTTGTTTTGTAAATCAATTCGTTTTTTTCTAATTGGGTCCTCACTAAAAAGTCCGGACCAACCAAGTCCTTGATGTTATTTTGAATGTCGAGTAAATCGACATTTGAATCTGCGTAGACATGAATTCTGGTTACGGCACCCGCTTGGTCAAAAAGCAAACTCGCGGCGTTGTAGTCCCAGAGTAAAGCATTGCTATTCAACTCTTGATTGTAATTCAGTGCACCTGCAACATTTGTAGCTTGAATATGAAATGGCGTTTTACCTAGTTTCATTTTCATGTTGCGTTTGGGCGCATAAAGCTGAATGTTGTTTTGCTCAGAGCCCAGGCCGAGTTTTAGTTTTGAAAAAACATCGGCGCCCAAAAACACAAATCCAGGATTGTTCAGGTACTCGCCACCCACCTGATTAATCAAGTGTGCCTTGACCTTTGCTTGTTTCACAAATTCGGCATCGACCGCGTGCATGTTGGCGTTGATCCACCTTTGGTTTTTGCGCAGCACCACCAATTCTTCTAGTTCTTTGCTAAACGCCTGAACGCCATTGATTGCTTTTAACTGTTGGAGGTCGATTTGACGTAAAAAAAAGGTTTTTCTGCTTTGGTGCTGAATGGTGATTGGCGCATCAAATGAGGTATAGAGCTTGGAAATCATTTGTTCGATGCCGTTAAAAGCCGACAACAAAATGACCATAGCGGCTGTACAAACAGCAATGCCAACAACAGAAATTCTAGAAATAATGCTGACTATCGAGCGTTTTGAACGACTAAAAAGGTAACGTTTTGCTATGTAAAGCGCGGTTTTAATCGCTTAGTTCTTGAGAAGTGCGTCTATCTTGAGAGCGTAATCAAGGGAGTCGTCTATGTGGAAAACCAAATCTGGAATTTTGCGGAGGTTTTTGAGTCGTTTGCCGACCTCTAAACGGATTTTGCCACGGTTGGCTTGAATGTTTTCTAGAACGACTTCTTTTTCAGGGCCCGCAAAAATACTAAGGTAAATTCTTGCCAAGCTCAAATCGGAAGTAATGCGCACTACTGTAACCGAAACCATTGCACCCAAACAAATTTCTGCGGCTTGTTTTCGAAAAAATGCGGCTAGCTCAGCCTGAATAACGGCTTCTATTTTTTGCTGACGGATAGAACTCATATTGCAAAGGTAAGAATACTTGCAGAGCAAGCCCCCATCTAAACAAAAATGTATCTTTGTGTCAATGTCTTACTACAAAGAAATATACAACTATACCTTTAAATACAAAGGGCTGGCATGGGCTACCATTCTATTCAATTTGCTCTTTGTCGTGTTTAATTTGCTCTCTTTGGTGTTGTTTGTACCTGTTTTGCAATTGATTTTTAAAAGCGGTGAAGAACTCTCCGCAGTGGCTGCTCCCCAATTTCAAGGTGGTGTTTCAGGAATCGTAGATTATGTTCGCGACGCCTATAATTTCGAGATGTATACTTTGGTCAAGGCCGACCCAAAAGGCGCACTCCTTTTTGTTTGCGTCAGTGTCTTTTTGGCTTTTTTACTGAAGAATATTTTCAGATACGGTGCGGTTTGGACCCAATCAAAACTCAGAATGTGTGTGGTTCGAGACGTCCGTGGTGCATTATTTGAAAAATCGCTGCGCCTGCCCCTTGCCTATCACAGCAATGAAAAAAAAGGAGATTTAATGGCACGCATGAACAGCGATGTCAATGAAATAGAAGTCGCGGTGGTGAGTTTACTCGAACTCATTTTTCGAGAGCCGCTCGCGATCATCGTCAATTTATTGACGCTCATTTACATGAGTCCGCAACTCACCCTCATTTCTTTGCTGTTGTTGCCGGTTTCTGCTTTTGTGATCTCTAGAATTGGCAAAAGCCTGAAGCGCACTGCGCAAAAAACCCAAGAACAACTCGGTTTTCTGTATGCCTCCATGGATGAAAACTTAGGTGGCGTGCGGGTCATTAAAGCGTTCAATGCCATCCGCTTTGTTGCCGACACCTTTGCCCAAAAGAACAATCAGCACCAAAAACTGGCCACACGGGTTTTTAGAAAACGCGACCTCTCCCCGTTGGTCAATGAAACCCTTGGCGCCACCGTACTGTTGGCACTTGTTTACTTTGGTGGGCGACTCATATTAAACGGCGAACAAATCGGCCTTACCGGCGAAGTCTTTTTGACCTACATTATTGTGTTTTCACAGTTTCTGCGCCCCATCCAAAGCGTGTCAAACAACATGGCCAACATGACCAAAGCGCAAGCTTCTCAAGACCGCATCAACGCGCTACTACATGCCAGCGAAGCGGTTACAGACAAACCAAACTGTATGGACATCCAGCAATTTGAAAACGATATCACTTTTAGTCAGGTTAGTTTCTCTTATCAAGAACAACCCGTGCTGCATGACATCAACTGGACCGTCAAAAAAGGTAGTCTGGTTGCCATCGTTGGTGAGTCGGGAAGTGGGAAATCCACGCTCATGGATTTACTACAGCGTTTTTATGACGTCACCAGCGGAGATATCAAAGTAGATGGCATCGATATCAGAGACTTGCGTTTAAGCTCGCTGCGCAATATGATTGGCGTGGTGAGTCAGGAATCGATTTTATTCAATGTGAGTGCGGCACAAAACATTGCTTTTGGCGATGAGCACCCCGACATGGAGAAAGTAATCGCAGCGGCACAAGTCGCTAACGCACATGGATTTATCACGGAACTAGACAACGGATACGACACCATATTAGGAGAGCGCGGCAACAAACTTTCCGGAGGTCAAAAACAAAGAATCGCCATTGCCCGAGCCGTCTATAAAGACCCCGCTATTCTCATCCTAGACGAAGCCACCTCTGCACTAGACACCGCCTCCGAAACACTCGTACAACAAGCTCTAGAAAAACTCATGGAGAACCGCACTTCATTTGTGATTGCCCACAGACTTTCTACCGTTCGCAATGCCGATCAAATTATTGTGCTCTCCAAAGGAGAAATTATCGAGCGCGGACAACACGAGGAATTGCTCGGCAAACCTAGTCTTTATAAGGATCTTTGTGCGCTTCAAGGTTTGTCATAAATGAAATCTATTTTATGTTGATGATTGCCTATTTATATTTGCTTAACTTTGTTCTTTAATCCTGCTAAATGAGTTACGCCCCCGTTCAGTTCTCCAAAGAACACAACACTGAGTTTTATAAAACACTCAGGTCTAGAGTCAATGCCTATTTCAAAGAAAACAATATTGCCAAAACAGCAAATGCGGCAATGGTTTTCAAAACATTTGCATTGCTCGCTTTATTCTTAATTCCTTACGGTTTCTT
>JBFYPV010000154.1:0-2612 GCA_041303085.1 Crocinitomicaceae bacterium | reverse complement strand
ATTCCAATCCTTGCTGCCCACTTAGGTCGATGTCGTAGCCACTTAAGTTGATGTTTTCTGTTGCCACAGTTGGATTTTGAACCGTGCCAGGTGGTACCGTATAGTTTTGTAAGAACACCTGACCATTTTGACTTACCCCAGGTAATTCGATTTGATACAGAACAGCCGTGTTGAGCGGATTATAGACTTTGAGCTGAATTTGACCCGACTGCACCCGCACTTTCTTGAGTTGGATGTCGCCGAGTTCGAGTTCGTGAACCTTTACGCTATTGACGAACACAAAGCCGGGCGTCACGTTATTGACTGTAAAATTGGATTGATATTGCTGCGTAATGGCTGTATCGGGAATTTTGACGATATCCGATAAACTGAGGTCGAGTAAGGTACGACTCAGGTTGATGTCGATTTGGTTATTGCTGATGCTGAGCGTAGAATCGTTGTAGAGATGTGCCAAGCTGAGGGTGTCGTTGAGGACGGGCAGCAGCCAATCGCTTTGCCAGCGCGTGGCGTCTTTCTTACACGAGAAAAAGCTCAGCGCAATAATTAGGATTCCTAGCCAACGCATTTGTTTCATTTTCAATTTGCTACATTTTCAATAACTGCTGCGTATCCTTGGCCAACGCCGATACACATGGTCACTAAGGCATAACGCTTATTGCTGCGTTTTAATTGCCTTGCAGCAGTTAAAAGCAAGCGCGCGCCACTCATGCCGAGCGGATGCCCTAAAGAGATGGCACCGCCGTTTGGATTGATCCGTGCATCGCGGTCTGCAAGACCCAGCGCACGCGTGCAAGCCAACACTTGGGCGGCAAAAGCTTCGTTGATTTCGATCAGATCCATTTCATCCAAAGTGAGACCTGCTCTTTCGAGTGCCTTCTGGCTTGCCGGTACCGGGCCAATGCCCATGATGCGGGGCTCTACCCCTGCCACGGCAGCCGACAAAATTTTAGCCATTGGCTGCAGTCCGTGTTGTCTAACGCCTTCTTCATTGGCCAACAACAAAGCTGCAGCGCCGTCGTTGAGCCCTGATGCATTGCCCGCCGTGACGCTACCATCTTTTTTGAAAGCTGGACGCAAGTTGGCTAAGGTGTCTAATGTAGTGTTCGCACGAGCGAATTCGTCTTTTTCAAAAACAATGGCTTCTCCTCTTTTTTGAGGAATTGAAATGGGGGTTATTTCTGCTGTGTAAAAGCCTGCCGCCTGTGCTGCTGCTGTTTTTTCTTGACTCCAGCAAGCAAAAGCATCTTGATCGGCTCTTGAGATTTGATATTGATCAGCTAAATTTTCGGCGGTCATGCCCATGCTGTCTACGCCGTAAAGTGCTTCCATTTGCGGATTGATGAAGCGCCAGCCAAAACTGGAGTCGTGCATTTGGGCATCGCGGCCAAAAGCGCTGGACGTTTTGGAAATGACCCAAGGGCCGCGTGTCATGTGCTCTACACCACCCGCAACATATACGTTTCCTTCGCCGTTGCGCAAGGCGCGCGTAGCATTTACGGCTGCGGCCAAGCCCGACGCACAAAGTCTATTGACGGTTTCGCCCGGTACTTCTATCGGATAACCTGCCAATAAAGAAGCCATTCGGGCCACATTGCGGTTGTCTTCGCCAGCCTGATTGGCGCAACCGAGTAAAACGTCTTCAATGCACTTAGGATCTAGGTTAGGATGGCGCTCGAGTAAGGCTGCCAATACTTTTGCGGCTAAATCATCGGCGCGCAGGGTTGCTAAACTTCCGCCAAAATTGCCAATGGCACTGCGGATTCCGTCAATTAAATATACTTCTTGAGACATTGTTTCGATTTTCTATTCAAAGATAAAATAAAATGTGCCGTCGACAAGAATTCACCAATTTTAGTTATGTTCGTATCCATGGAAAATACGCACTGCCCGATCTGTCAATTTTCGGCAACTCAACCCATTTTCGACAACACGCTTTTGAAGTGTCCAAAATGCGGGCATGGATGGGCCAATCTCCAACTAGATCAAGCTTATTTACAGCAACTTTACGCCGAGAACTACTTCAAAGGAGAAGAATACGCCGACTACCTCGCCGATAAAGAAATCCTGCAACTCAATTTTGCCAAGCGCACCAAGCAAATGGCGGCACAAGGCTTAGCGCCCCAAAAAGCTTTAGAAATTGGCTGCGCCTATGGCTTTTTCTATGAAACACTCATAGAAACCTTTCCTTCGGCAAGCTACCAAGGCTACGATATTTCGGCAGCGGCAATCAGCTATGCCAATGAACATTTCGGCCCTCATTTTTCAGCAGATAACTATTTAGAAACCAACTCAGACCAAACCTACGATGCCATTTTCATGTGGGACGTAATAGAGCACTTGTCTGACCCAGGGGCTTTTTTGGCCAAAGCAAATAAGGAGTGTGAACCTGGCGGCATGCTCTACCTCACAACCGGTGATTTTGGCGCGCTTTTACCCAAGCTGCAAGGCAAAAAATGGCGCATGATCCACCCCCCAACGCACTTGCATTATTTTACGCAAAAATCCATGACGGCACTTTTGCAACAGCACGGCTTTGAACCCGTTTTTTACAAATACCCGCCGGTTTACCGTTCCTTGAGACTGATCTATTTTGCGCTATTCATTTTGAATAA
>JBFYPV010000153.1:0-5101 GCA_041303085.1 Crocinitomicaceae bacterium | reverse complement strand
TTGCCATACTTCTCTTGCATGGCTTTTTTGTGGTCGTAGCGCACATTCACCTTTTTGTTCTTCGCCTTCTTTTCGTGAAAAGACGCGCCCACGTTTTCGCGTGTAGCTAATTTGAGGAGCTTTCCTGGAACCGCCAACTTCGGCTTTTCAAATTCTAAGAGCTCGTCTGTACATTCCACTTCTTCTGGTACATCTGTGAAGTCCAATTGTTTTTGCATGAGGGCTTCAATGGTAGCTAACTGAGCTACATCTTTTTGCGCAACAAACGTGATGGCCACACCATTTTTATCGGCACGTCCTGTTCTACCAATGCGGTGGATGTAATTTTCAGGACTATCTGGGAGGTCAAAATTGATGACATGCGAAACGTCTGTAACGTCAATACCGCGGGCAATGAGGTCAGTAGCAATAAGGATACTGATTTCAGCGGACTGAAATTGTTGAACGGTATTGAAACGGAAATTTTGCGCTTTGTTGGAGTGAATAATTCCTAAGCTTTCTACGTAAGCGGGCTCAATGGCTTCGTATAAGCGATCGGCTAAAGAACGAGAAGAAACAAACACTAAGATTTTTGAATTTTCTGGGGCGTTGTCTAGTAAATGCTGTAAAAGTGCCACTTTAGACAAGAAGTTCTCGACTTTGTAGCCCACTTGGTCAATCTTTTCTAGTGGTGAGCCTGCGCGCGCTGCCTCAATGCGCTCAGGAGCGGTTAAGTAGTCGTCTAGGAAAACAGCAACTTCTTCGGATAGCGTTGCAGAAAAGACCATATGTTGTTTCTTGGCTGGCAAAAATTCAAAAATGCGCAGCAATTGTGGGCGAAAACCAAGGCTCAAGGTTTCGTCAACTTCATCGATAACGACTTTTTTGATGTGTTTGAGTTGTAAAGAACCGCTCGCTGCGAGGTCCAGGATGCGGCCAGGAGTGCCTACAAGGATGTCTAAGCCCTGCAAAACCATTGCGGCTTGCGTACTCATGTTGGTACCTCCATAAACGCCACCTACTGCCACATTCATGTAAGGCGTTAATTTTTCGACTTCACTCACTACTTGCGCAACCAATTCTCGGGTCGGGACAATGATGAGAATTTGTGGATGCGGTTCTTTGGAGAATTTCCACATGCACAAACAAGGCAATAAATAGGCTAAAGTTTTACCTGTTCCGGTTTGCGCAATGCCGATGGTGTCTTTGCCAGACATCATGACATTGAAGCTCACAGCCTGAATGGTGGTGGGGGTTTCATACCCGAGTTCATCCAAGGCATTCCAAAGTGGTTTCTTTAAATTTAAATCGCGAAAAGTCATGGCGCAAAGATTACGAAAAGTTAGGCAAACAACGTGCTTTGCGGACGCTTTCTTTTACTTTATTTCTGAAGAAACCATGTAAATTCAATTCTTCTGTTCAATGCATGTGCAGCCTCATCGCAATGCGCAAGGTGTTCAGGAGCACAATCGCAAGCATTAAGTAAACGCGCCTCTCCATATCCTCTTGCTAAAACTTGACTTTTATTGACCAACAGGTTGTCCAAATAAGCCTTACATGCACTTGCGCGTTTTTGAGACAAACTCAAGTTGTAACTCTCCGTTCCTCTGCAATCTGCGTGTGCACTAAGTTCAATTCGCTGTTCGGGGTGCGCGTTCAAATAAACTGCAAATTCTTTTAAAGCCGCCACGCTAGCCGCAGTCAATTCTGCCCGATTGAGTTCAAAATATAAAACAGGTAATTGGTATACCGACTCCGGAGCCGCTTTTGAATCGAGGGCCGTTTCCAATTCTGCACGAGGAACCACATGAACTACTGTATCAACAATTGTTTCAATTTTCGAGGCAATAATTGAGTCACTGTTTGAATCGCTTATTGATTCCACTTTAGAAATCTCAGCGCTATTTTCATTCACTTCTTCTTGTTTGACAGCGTATTGAAGTTGGAGCTGGTAGATATCATCACTGCCCTTTCCTCCTGCTCTATTGCTACTCACAAATGCTTGCTCGATAGTTGCGTCAATGACAAATGCAAAATCATCTGAAATGGAATTAATAGGAGCGGGTAAATGCCCCAACTTCATCTGACCAGCGATTTCTTTTGCACAAAATACATCTAAGCCTCCGAGTCCTGGATGTCCGTCAGAAGCAAAATACAAATACCCCTCTTGGCTTACGAACGGAAAACTTTCTCTTGCCGCTGAATTGATTTGTGCACCTGCATTTGTTGCCGTGTAAGGAACTTTTTGAGTGAGATCAATGTACCAAATATCTGACTGACCAAAACCACCTTTTGCATCGGCAGCAAAATAAAGGCGCTGCCCATTGGCGCTCAATGTGGGGTGTGCAAAGTTCACTTCTTCAAAATTTTGAATAAGCAGTACTCCTGCGTCTTTCCATAAGCCATTGACCAAAATTGCTTTGCGAATTTCCAAACCAAGTACCAACGCTTTGCCCATCGATTGCAGTGCTTTATTCTGCGTGTAATAAAGCGTCTGACCATCCGCACTCAAACAAGCCGTAGACTCATGAAACTGTGCATTGATTGGAGCCAACGAGCGAAGGCTTTGTTGCACGTCTGCTTTACTACACATGTACAAGTTGCTAAATTGCTTGCCTTCCCATAGGTCTATTTGAGAACCGCTCGCGTTTGGACGGTTGGAACACCAAACCAATTCTTCACCCACAACCCGCAGCCCGTAATCAGAATAGACTGAATTATTTGGCCACGCTTGACAACTTAGCGTTTCAAAATCATTTGTAAGCCCATAAGGTTGTTGCCTATTTTTGGCGCGGTCATCTTGCGGATAGCGGCTAGAAAAATCTAAAAATAGCTGCTGCGCCTTGACTTCAGCACCCGTACTTTGCGCAGCCAAGGCATATTGATAAAAACCTTCTTTGTTGAAATTGATTTTTGCCGTTTCCATACATACGTAAATGCGGTAGGCATCGGCGTATTGCCCGCGATGAAAATAAGCTTCGGCTGCTAGTCGGGAAGTCAGGCTGTCCTTGGCATCCGAGCAAGTTGTGCCCTCTTTGATTTCATAAAGGCTGTAATTGAGGTCTTGTGCCTGGGCAGAGATGCTCCAAAAGCATAAAATAATTGGTGCTAGTTTATTCATCTTATTTTAAAAGAATCGTGGTGAAAGTACACTTGAAGGGCTGCGCTTCAAATTGAATTTGATAAAAATTTCATGAGAACCGAATGAATAACGCTGTAAGCCGTTGATATCAAAATCATAAGCGTAAGCGATAAACAAGCGATTCTTTAAGTCGACTCCAAATAAGGCACTCAGTGCGGCGCTGTGTCGGTAGGCAAGTCCGAGCGTAAATTGGCGATCTATCAACAAGTTAGCTGTCAAATCAACAGATAGCGGAGCGCCTGCTGTCCATTTTGCTAATAGTGTGGGTTTGAACAAAAGTTTGGGGCTCATGTGAAAAACGTAGCCACTACTCAAGTAAAAATGTCGTTGTTGATAGGTATACAACTGATTATTGACCTCTTGGCTGTGTTCTAGAATGGCCGGAACTGACAAACCAACATAAGCTTTTGGTGTATAATAAAAAAGACCTGTTCCGACTTGTGCTTGCATCGAACTGCTCAAGCCAGCAGCAAACATGGGGTCATTGGGGTTGAATTGACCAATTTCGCTAAAATCTAGCGCCCGTTGCTGCAACCCTACTTTTAGTCCAGCTGCCAACTGATGGCCGTTCTGAAAAACAAGGGTATAGGCACCATCTATTTGAATATCTGTTGATTTCATTGGGCCAATTATTTCACTGAGCAAATTCAAACCCAAGCCAAAATGCTTGTTTGGCATGGCGTGTTGCAGCGATATAAACCCAGTTTGAGGAGCGCCATCCATACCCAACCACTGTGCCCTGTATGCGCCACTTAAAGTTGTCTTGGCATCAGACCCGACATAGGCAGGATTGATCAAGTTGGGATTATACAGTTGGTGCGTAAGCTGCGGATCTTGCTGTGCCCAAGCTGAAACCGATAGTAATCCAGCAAAGAGTAGAGCACTCGTATATTGAATGTGTTTTAACATAACTTATCTATTTAAATAAATGTATCCTTTTCTAACTTTTTGCTGTCCATTGACTTCATAGTGCAGCACCCAGAAATAGGTTCCGTCTGGTAGCGCTTCCTCAGAATGAATCGTCAATCTTCCTTTCGAGTACCCTTCAAAGAACTGATTTTGCTGTCCATAACCTGTGACATCATAAACCGCGACGCCCCAGCGGTTATAGATCTGCAATTCATTTGCAGGGTAATTCTCGATGTTGCGGATCACAAATACATCGTTCATACCGTCGCCATTTGGAGAAACCGCTTCAAAAGGCTCTAGGTCGTCTTCTGTATCCTGATGCGCATTGTACTCGAGGTAGTCTGCGACGCCATTTGCATTGCTGTCTAAAGGCTTGTTCGGGTTCGAACCCTGCTCCTCCCCGTTAGAAAGACCATCTCCGTCGCAGTCGGCTGAAAGGAAGTTGTCACCTTGTGACAGCGTTACACTTGTCCAAAGGAAATCACATGGATCATTGAGATTGGTTCCGTCCAAGATTTCCTGACCGTCACTCACTCCATCACCATCAGAATCTGTATCCAAATAGTTTGGTGTGCCGTCGTTGTCAGAATCGCCAGTACCCTCATCCTCATCCGAAATACCATCGCCGTCGGAGTCAGTGTCAAGATAGTTCGGAGTACCGTCGTTATCTGTATCGGTGGTTCCTTCGGTAGCATCTGGAATACCATCACCATCAGAATCTGTATCGAGATAGTTCGGAGTACCGTCGTTATCTGTATCGGTGGTTCCTTCGGTAGCATCTGGAATGCCATCACCATCAGAATCAGTATCGAGATAATTTGGTGTACCATCGTTGTCCGTATCTGTTGTTCCTTCAGTGGAGTCTGGAATACCATCACCGTCGGAATCTGTATCAAGATAATTCGGAGTACCATCGTTATCTGTATCGGTGGTTCCTTCTGTAGCATCTGGAATGCTGTCTCCATCAGAATCTGTATCTAAATAGTTTGGTGTACCATCACCATCCGTATCTGTTGTTCCTTCTGTAGCATCTGGAATGCCATCACCGTCTGAATCAGTATCGAGATAATT
>JBFYPV010000152.1:0-3355 GCA_041303085.1 Crocinitomicaceae bacterium | reverse complement strand
CTCGGCTTGTTGAGTTCTTGGTAACTCTTGAGTGCGCCGCTGTAATAATCTATGTTTTTTGGATCTGCTTTTAATAAGACTTCAAAAACTTCGGCGGCATCTTGATAACGACCCAATTGTTGGTACATAAATGCCAACTCGCGCTTGTAATGCAGGTTTTTAGGGTCGAGTTGGGCAGCTTGCTCGGTATGGAAAGCTGCTTCTTGGTATTTTTCTTGCTTGAGGTAAATCTGAAAAAGTGCGTAATGCACGGCAGCATCTTTGGGCTGTTTTTGTAAGCAGGCCTTGAACGCTTGGATAGCCTCATCGTTTTGCGCATTGAGCATATTGCGCACGCCGCTGTGAAACTGCCGAATGTAGGCAGGATCTTGCAGTGCAGCAGTGGGTTCTTGCACTTTGCAAGCTGCCAAAGCAACGAGCGCGAGGGCGTAGATCAGTTTATTCATTGACAGTGCTGAAATCGCCGAGGCTGAGGTCTTTTGAGCGGCCATTGTATTGCGCATTTGAGCCGATCATGGCGCCAGAGAGGTTCACTCCTGATAACTTAGTTTGGTTGCCAACGATGCAATTTGACATATTGACGTTTGTCAGTACCGTGCCTTCTCCCAGAGATACATGCGGCCCAACAACTGATCTTTCAATACGCACATTCGGGCCAATATAACAAGGCTGAATGATGACGCTATCTGTAAAATTGCTGGATAAATTTTGCAGACGGCCTGCCTCGGCGTCGTGTTCGAGAACGCGTTGGTTGGTTTCTACCGTGACTTCTTTGTTGCCGCAGTCGAGCCATTCGTCTACAGTGCCTGGCTTGAAAGCGACACCTGCTTCGGTGAGGCGGCGCAGGGCGTCTGGCAATTGGTATTCACCGCTTTTGACCACGTTGTTGTCAATGAGGTATTGGAGTTCTTGCTTGAGGCGTGCCCCATCTTTGAAATAATAGATGCCGATCATGGCTAAATCCGAAACGAACGTTTGTGGTTTTTCGACAAAATCGATGATGTGCCCATTGGCATCTAGCTTGACAACGCCAAAAGCACTTGGGTCCTCGATTTGCTTGACCCACAAGATGCCTTCATCTTCGTGAGAAATTTTAAAATCAGCTTTGAAGAGTGTGTCGGCGAAAGCCACTACCACGGGGCCATCTAGGGCTTCAGCGGCACACAAAACGGCGTGGGCTGTGCCGAGCGCTTGTAATTGGTAATGAATGCTGCCTTTGGCGCCCAAACTTGCCGCTACGGCCAACAATTCTTGTTCAACTGCCTCGCCGAATTCTCCGACAACAAATGCAATTTCTTCGATGGGTTCTGCACAAACGCGTGCGATATCGGCAACCAAGCGGTGCACAATAGGCTTGCCGCCAACCGGAACGAGTGGTTTAGGAATCGTGAGGGTGTGGGGTCTGAGTCTGCTTCCGCGACCCGCCATCGGGACTATTACTTTCATGAGCTAAATTATTTGGTGCCGGTGCTGCCGAATCCGCCTTCACCGCGCTCCGAAGAGCCCAGTTCTTGAACTTGAATCAGGTTTACCTTTTCTACTTTACAAAAAACGAGTTGTGCGATGCGTTCGCCATCGCTGAGCGTTACGGTCTCGGCCGAGAGGTTTACAAGAATAATACCAACTTCTCCGCGGTAATCGGCGTCGATGGTGCCTGGCGTATTCAAGACCGTGAGGCCTTTTTTGAGAGCCAAACCGCTGCGCGGCCGCACTTGACATTCCAGACTTTGGTCCATTTCAAGAAACAGACCTGTCGGAACTAAAGCGCGTTGCATAGGAGCCAAAGTGAGTGGGGCCTCTAGCATTGCGCGCACATCCATGCCAGATGAACCCGCCGTTTGATAGGCCGGTACTTCGTGGTGGCTCTTATTGACAATTTTAACTTCGTGCAAATCCATCTTCCAAAATTAGCGCAATTCTACACTCAAAAGCGCTATCATTCAAGGAATAATCAACAGCTTAGTATGGACAACATCGGTCATTTTAAGCGTATTTGCTTACTTTTGTGTCACAACCGAGTAGTTATGTTAGAAATACAACGCATCCGTCAAGAAAAAGAAGCCATCCTTGCAGCCCTGGCCAAAAGAAATATAGATGCAAGTCAGACCATTGAAGCCATCCTAGAAACAGACCAAAACTGGAGAATGGCCAAAACTCAACTCGATCAAGTTGCTGCCGAAATGAACCAGCTTGCGCGCGCTATTGGTGAGCTTTTCAAGTCTGGTCAGCAGGCCGAAGCAACGGCAATGAAAGAAAAAACCAGCGCCTTAAAAATCCAAGAAGCCTCACTTAAAGAACAAGTAAGTGCCTTGGAAGACACCCTCCAAAAACACCTCTATACTTTACCGAACGTTCCGAACGAAGCAGTTGTTCAGGGCCGCGATGCCGAAGACAACCAAAATGTTTTTGAAGCAGGTCAAATTCCTCAATTTAGTTTTGCTGCCCAACCACACTGGGATCTTGCCAAAAAATTCAAGCTCATCGATTTTGAACTCGGCGTTAAAGTCACTGGGGCAGGCTTTCCGTTTTACCGCGGTAAAGGCGCCAGACTACAAAGAGCACTTATCCAATTTTTCCTAGACGAAGCCATTGCGGCTGGCTATGAAGAATTTATTTCTCCGCATATGGTCAATGAGGCCAGTGGTTATGGTACGGGGCAACTTCCAGACAAAGAAGGCCAAATGTATTACGTCAAAGAAGACGACTTCTACCTCATCCCAACAGCAGAAGTTCCACTGACCAACATCTACCGCGATGTCATTTTACCCGACGCTAATTTCTCCATCAAAATGTGTGGTTATACCCCATGTTTCAGACGCGAAGCAGGTTCTTACGGCAAAGATGTGCGCGGCCTCAACCGTTTGCACCAGTTTGACAAAGTAGAAATTGTCCGCGTAGAGCACCCAGATAACAGCGCCAAAGCGCTCGACGAAATGATCGAGCACGTCAAGAACTTACTCGAAAAACTAGAATTACCTTATCGCATCTTGCGTTTGTGTGGCGGCGACATGGGCTTTGCCTCTGCCATGACCTACGATTTTGAGGTGTACTCTGCAGCTCAAGAAAAGTGGCTAGAAGTGAGCTCTGTTTCGAGATTTGATACCTTCCAGTCTAACCGCTTGAAATTGCGCTTCAAAGACGACAAAAAAACCACGCTTTGCCATACACTCAATGGTTCCGCATTGGCCTTGCCGCGTATACTCGCCTCTTTGCTCGAAAATCACCAAACTGAAAACGGCATCCAAATTCCAAAAGCCTTACAAGCTTACACTGGTTTTTCGGTCATCGAATAAGGCAATGTCTGGGCAATTTCGACGTTAATATGCAGTCTCTGCCCATGAACCGCTTTTCGAGC
>JBFYPV010000151.1:0-8261 GCA_041303085.1 Crocinitomicaceae bacterium | reverse complement strand
GTGTTCCAGTTCCAAACGGCAACCGGGAAGTTGAATGCAGAGATGATACCCACAACACCCAGCGGATGATACTGCTCATACATGCGGTGACCCGGGCGCTCAGAGTGCATTGTGAGGCCGTAAAGTTGACGCGAAAGCCCAACTGCGAAGTCGCAGATGTCGATCATTTCTTGTACTTCACCTAAACCTTCTTGTAAAGACTTACCCATTTCGTAAGAAACGAGTTTGCCTAGTGGTTCTTTATAAAAGCGAATGCGCTCAGCCAACTGACGTACAATTTCGCCGCGTTTTGGAGCGGGAATTTTGCGCCATTCTACAAAAGCTGCTTGTGCTTTCTCGATGACCTGATGGTACTCAGCTTCGGTAGCCATGGTAACGTTCGCAATCACTTGCGCGTCTACTGGCGAAACAGAAGCAATGCTTGCACCGCTCGTTTGGATCCATTGGGCACCAGTAGAGGCACCGCTATTGTTTTCTTGGATACCAAATTGGCCCAAGATGTCTTTGATTTCTGCTTGGAGTGACATATGTGTTGATTTTGAAGGCAAAGGTAGGGATTTTTTATTCGTAACTTTGTCACATGCACGACATTCACCAAGACCCCATTTGCGCTTTAGCTACAGCCAACGGCATGGGTGCCATCGCCGTTATTCGCGTCAGTGGCGCGGGTGTAAAGGCCTTGGTTTCGAAAGGTTTTTCAAAAGATTTGTCTGCTTTATCTAGCCACAGCGTGCATTTAGGCTGGATGCTCAGCGCCAGCGGCGAGCGCCTAGATGAAGTGCTCGTCACGCTCTTCGACCACGGCAAGAGTTTTACCGGCGAAGAAAGCGTTGAATTGGCCTGCCATGGCTCGCCGTACATTCAGCAATTGTTGTTGCAGCGTTTGGTCGAGCTCGGTTGCCGCTTTGCCGAGCCTGGCGAATTCACGAAGCGGGCATTTTTAAATGGCCGCCTAGACCTTTCGCAGGCCGAAGCCGTGGCAGACCTCATTGCCGCGCAGTCCAAGCAAGCCCATCAAGTGGCCCTGCAACAATTGCGCGGCCGTTTTTCTTCAGAACTCCAACAACTCCGCGAACAACTCATCAACTTTGCCGCCCTCATCGAACTCGAACTCGATTTTGCCGAAGAAGACGTCGAGTTTGCCGACCGCAGTTCTCTCAAACAATTAGTAGCTTCCGTTTTGCAAATGGTGCGCCGCTTGGCCGCTTCATTTGAACTCGGCAACGCCATCAAGCAAGGCGTACCCGTTGCCATCGTCGGCGCCCCCAACACCGGCAAAAGCACCCTACTCAACCAGCTGCTCGGCGAAGAACGCGCCATCGTTTCTGATATCGCCGGCACCACCCGCGACGTCATCGAAGAAGTCCTCAACATCGACGGCATCCAATTTCGCCTCATCGACACCGCCGGCATCCGCGAAACCACCGAAACCATCGAAGCACTCGGCATCGAACGCTCTCAGCAAAAAATCGAGCAGGCCAAAATTGTCCTTTGCCTCACAGATGCAAGCGATGTTGCCAATTTCAAAGAAACTTCCTCATGGGTAGCTTCCTTGAAAAGCCTGCACCCCGACAAACACATATTACTCATTCAAAACAAAGCCGATTTAACGACTTCTCCCAATCTAACTCCGCAAGAAGCACTCCAAATCAGCGCCCTCACCGGCACCGGCATTACTGATCTCAAAGAAAAATTAGTCAAACTCGTCCTCGGCGACTTCAGCATTCAAGACGAAACCATCGTCTCCAACGCCCGCCACCACGCCGCCCTCCAACTCACCGCCGCCGCCCTAGATCGCGCCCAAGCAGGCCTCGACGGCCAAACCACCGCCGACTTCATCGCGATGGACATCCGCGAAGCCATGCGCCAACTCGGCCAAATTACTGGTCAGATCGATGTAGATACGGATATACTAGGAACCATCTTTTCTAAGTTCTGTATCGGCAAATAAACGCCGATAAACAACGATAACAATCCATAACAAAAACTAAAATAGGGCATTTTGCACCCATTTTGTTGCTTAGTTGTTTCTGGAAAATGGTAAAAATTACTTACTGGTAATGGAAGTGTTTTTGTATAGAAAATCCAATTATTTATACATAAGCGTAATGATATGTATAGAAAAACGGATTTTCTATACATAAAACGAGGGGGGATGACTCCCTACATGTAGCACCCGAATCTCCTTATTCTTTTGCGCTTAACGTTTTTCATTGCTTGCAACTCCTTCAAACTGAACTTCAATTTGAGTACTGCCATCGGGAGAGGTATAAATATCAATTTGTTGCTGCATCACTGTTTTATCAAATCAAAAGCAATACAGGATTGAATATTTTAGGACCATGTTCTAAATAAACATTTAAGGATCAATTTTTTACATTCAAATTTTTGTTGCGTGCACAGAATTAGATAGTTTTGGAACTATACTTTGTTTGAATCACTCTCAGTAATAACAACATGAAAAATCTCTCAATAGCACTCTTATTTTCTGCATTGGCCATTTTCTCTTGTACAAAAAAGGGAAAAGGTAAGGTGCCAGTTGCAAAGAATTTGGCAATCGCAGGTGATTACCGCGTAGATTTTGAATTATCTGAGAACATGGACACCACCACTTATCCGAGAGGTGATTGGCATTACTGGCGCAATAAAAATAATGCCCTGCGTTTAGAGAGTGTGAACGGAAGTGGTACGGCATTCACGGCATTTGGCTGGCACAACTGGCCAGATTCTATCAATCAATTTAGCCATTCAAATTTTACAGAAACGAATTTGAGCCCTTTGACCTATGATCAAAATAGTTTAAATGGATCGGTTGATTTTTATAGCCCACTCTGGTCTTTAGACACTGTGGTTTTTCAGAATGTGCATTTTGACACCATCAATGGGCAGGTTGTTGGTAAAGGAACTGTGTATGCCAATAGATGGTATAATTCAAGTGGCTTGGCATTTCCAAATTGGGTAGAGGCTGAATACATCGGTTGGGTGACGTTAAAGAAGCAATAAATGCTTTACATTTTTATTTGGATGTCAGTTACTCTCCAAAAATTCGCACATGTCTAGCTTTCAATAAGTCTGAATAGGCAGTTTTGAGGTGCTTGGGTAAGAAACTTTGATTGACAAAGTGGAGCCAAGGGTCTAAACTATTTTCGAAGCGTTGGTAGATGGACTGAAGGGCTTTTTCGTTCAATTTGAATGAGGTGGCAAGTAAGTCGAAGTCTTGGCGTTTGAGTTTGCTTTTTCGGGCGTTGATGGTAAGCGCAGACTCTTCTTTGTCTTCGGGCATGACGATAGTCGTATTGACGAGGTCATAGGCAGGTGATAAATCAAAACTACCCAAGGTATTTTCAATAATTGAGTAATTTTTTAAATGCATATCTGCATTGCCCGTCAGGAAGCAAAACAGAACCAATTCAAATAAGCGCTGTGCTTCATATCCTTTATTCGTTGTGAATGTTTGTGTGAGTTTGCCGATTTTTTCGACAGAACCACGGTATTTGTGTTCAGTTAGGTTTTCACTTAATTGGCAGAAGTCCTCAACGGCGAGTTTATTTTTTTTGTCCCGATCAAAGCGCTTTGTGAGGTAGGCGAGTTCGCCCGATTTGAGTCGAATTAAAGCGTGTTGTGCTGTCTTGATTTTGACCAAAGCGGCTAAATGCATGGTGAGGTCTTCGTTCTCGGGAAGTGCTTCAAAATAATCAGATGGCGGTTTCAAAATGTAGTCGCCATGTAGTCCAACCAGGGTCAGTCTGGCTGGTGCTTGTTGTGATTTCTCTATATTCAGAGATATCTTTGCTTGTACGCCTGTAACTGATTTGTTTTGAATGATAAATTGTTTGGCTAAATCTTCCAATTGATGGAGTTCAAAATCGAGAATGGGTGCTTCTGTTGAGCCAAAGAGTTTTTTGGCGCAACTTGGGTGAAAATCTATAGTGGTGTTATCAAGTGTCTGATAACAAATGAGGCATTTATTCATGGTATTCAGATAGATGGAGTAACGGATACACAACCAATATTTTCTTTACACAGGCTAAGTAAGAGCCCAAAACGATCAAGGGGCTTTATGTGCCAGTTGGTAATGGCAATATTTAACAACCAACCTTCTGGAATGAGGCCGTCAAAAAAGGCAAAAAGTGTGTTGCTTTCAAAAGCCTTTTGCTGGAGTGGTAGGGTAAGGCTTATGGGTTTGGCGTGTTCTTTTTTTAAGTATTTTTCATCGTATTGAAACGCGAATCCTTCCTCGGTTTCATAGAGTATACCTGCAAATTCATCTTTGTAATGGACGTTTGCTTTTCTCATAAGATCTCCATTTCTACAACACCTAACTGACACCCGAAGAAATGCAATACCTGATTCACCTTGTCTAGGCGAACGGTTTGTTTCCCTTGTTCTAATTCGCGAATAAAGCGTAGCCCAACACCTACTCTTTCTGCTAATTCGGGTTGTGTGAGTTCGAGTTGCTTTCTTCTTTCCTTGATAAAATCGGCAATTTTAGACTCCATATTTATACCTTTTAGGGTACAAATATAGATGAAAACGTCATAAATATACCTTAAAGGGTATAAAAATATATACCCGAGAATAAAATACACCCGTTCGGGTATATATTACAACTTCCATAATTTCCCTACCTTCGTATTCAAATTATCAACCTTATGAAACTGCGTTTACTCGTCTTATTTTGTGTAGCTATTTTGGGTCTCAAGCCAGTGTTGGCAGAAGAGGGCATGCTCATTCCGTCTTTGATTGCGGCGTTTGAAAACGATATGAAAGCCAAGGGCATGAAGCTCAGTGCGGCCGATATTTATAGTATCAACAACACGAGTATCAAAGACGCTATTTTTCAGTTTGGTGGCGGGTGTACCGCGGAATTGGTTTCTGATAAGGGCTTGCTTTTGACCAATCACCATTGTGGTTATGGCCAAATTCAGGCGCACAGTTCTTTGGAGCACGACTACCTGAAAAATGGTTTTTGGGCTAAAAATTTGGCAGAAGAATTGCCCAATCCGGGCCTCACGGCAACGCGCATTGTGCGCATCGATGATGTAACGGCTGCGGTTTTGGCAGGTGCCAGTTCGAAAGCTGATCAGGCGGTCATTGCGGCGAACATTAAGAAACTAGTGGCTGCGGCCATAGCCGGTACGCATTATGAGGCGGAGATCAAGGCCTTTAATTATGGCAATGATTACTACCTCATGCTCAAGGAAACATTTACAGATGTACGTTTTGTAGGCACACCTCCTAATTCTATCGGTAAGTTTGGTGGCGACACCGACAACTGGGTTTGGCCGCGCCACACCGGCGACTTCTCGGTATTCAGAATTTATGCGGGCAAAGACAACAAGCCGGCGACGTTCTCTAACGACAACCAACCTTATAAGCCGCTACATTATTTGCCGATTTCTTTTCAAAACCGCCAAGAAGGCGATTTTACTATGGTTTATGGCTTTCCTGGCTTAACGGAGCAACACGTTGTTTCGGAATACCTCAAATTTATCATTGAGAAAGAGCGTCCTGCGCGCATTGAAATGCGCAATCATTCTTTGGCGGCTATCGACGCCGGCATGAAAGCTTCTGACCTCACCCGCATTCAGTATTCGGCCAAGCAAGCGAGTATTGCCAATGCCTGGAAAAAATGGATTGGCCAGGTTGAAGGATTAGAGAATCTGGGTGCTGTGCAACTCAAGCTCGACTACGAAGCCAATTACAAGGCAATGGCGATCAGCAAACCTGAATGGGCAAAATATGCCGTTGCGCTGCAAACACTCAATGGCCTCATGGCTGAAGGAACCAAGACGGAGTACAACTATGCGATAGGCGTCGAGTATTTTTCTGTGGGCCCTGAATATTTCAAATTGGTGCGTGGCTTAGAGGATTTACTAACCAACTATGCTAAATATGCAGCCAACAATGAACTAAAGGGCGTGCTCGAGAAACTGCAAACTACCGCAGATGGCTTTTTCAAGAATTACGATGTGTCAGTAGATCGTCGGATCTTCTTGGACTTGACTAAATTGTATTTAGGGTATAGCAGTCAACAATTAAATGGGAAAAGCGTCGAGGAATTGACCAACTTGATTTATACGAAATCAGTATTTACTGACGCTGCGCGTTTCAAAGCGTTTTTGAGCAGTTTTAGCGCAAAATCCATCAAAAAATTACAAAAAGATGCTGGTTTTGTGCATTTCAATGCGTTTTTTACGCCATTTAGAAATGAAGTAGTGCCGGCTTACAAGACTTTCCAAGCAGAGGTCAATAAGTGGATGCAGGTCTATGTTGAAGGCAAATATGTGATGTTTTCGACTTACAAGCACTGGCCAGATGCCAATTCTACTTTGCGCATTACTTACGGGCAGCTCGAAGGCTCTGCACCTACTGACGGCATGCGCTACACCGAGCACACTACTTTAGATGGAATTGTGGCTAAATACAACACCGGCAACCCAGATTTTGAGCTTTTGCCGCGCATGCTCGAATTGCACGCCGCCAAAAACTATGGGCCGTATGCGCAGGGCGATGAATTGTGGGTTTGTTTTACGGGATCTAACCATACAACAGGCGGTAATTCTGGCTCGCCAGTACTTGATGAAAACGGTTACCTGATGGGGCTCAATTTTGACCGCAGTTGGGAGAGCACCATGAGCGATTATTTATTCGATCCGAACCGTTGCCGCAACATTGTCGTCGATATCCGCTACGTACTTTGGGTCATGGATATTTATTCGGGGGCCAAACACTTGGTCGACGAAATGACCTTAATGAAAGAATAAATCTATATTTGCTTTTTATTTTCACACCTATTGCGTTTTCTCGAATGAAGAATTCTTTATTATTGCTCGTTTTTGGCTTGTCAATGGCCTTTACCACACACGCCAGCAAAGACCTAGCGATCCCTGTATCTAAAAAAATCGAAGGTTTTCTAGTAGATTTCAAGACCAAATCTGAAGTTGAAGAAGTTGAAGTTCAACTCAAATCAGCAGTCACAGGTAAAGTTTATACCACCGAAACCGACGAAAACGGAAAATTCACCTTCCGCAATGTGCCGATCGGGAAGTCAACCATCAAGCTCATCGACAAAGATTACCGAGCTGCGGTCTTGAAAGTATTTGAAACCAACGAAAAGCACCTCATTCACTATACATTTAGTAAGACTGATCCTTTTAAGGCACAATTAAAAGTATCTTGGTTGTTCAACTGGGGCGACTACCAAGGCAAAGAACACTACTGGTCTCACATGTTGGCACGCGTCATTTTGGTGATTTACGGTTTGTGTTTGGTCTTGATTTTCTTCTACAGCGTCATTCAATTGAGTTTGGCAGTGGCGTATGTCAAGAACAGAAAGAAGCAGCAAAGCCGCGTTACACCGCCATTTGATCTAGCAAATGCACCAAAAGTGACGGTTCAGTTGCCGATGTACAACGAAATGTACGTGGCAGAACGCATTATTGAAACTTGTGCTGAAATAGACTACCCGCGCGATAAATTTCAAATTCAAGTACTCGACGACTCTACAGACGAAACCAAAGACATCATTGCCAACAAGTGTGCTGAAGTAGCCTCTCGTGGCATCAATATCCAGCATATCCACCGCACAGACCGCACTGGTTACAAAGCAGGCGCTTTGGATTGTGCTATGGATAAAGTAGAGGGCGAATTCATTGCCATTTTCGACGCCGATTTTGTGCCGAGCAAAGATTTCTTGTTGCGCACCATTCCTTATTTCACTGAAAACGTGGGTGTGGTACAAACGCGTTGGGGTCACCTCAATAAATCTTACTCTTTGCTCACGGAGTTGCAAGCTTTTGGCCTAAACGGACACTTCGCCATTGAGCAAGGTGGTCGCAATGCCAGCGGACACTATATTAACTTCAACGGAACAGCAGGTGTTTGGCGCCGCGCCACCATCGACGACGCCGGTGGTTGGGAACACGACACCATCACCGAAGACCTCGACCTCAGCTACCGTGCCCAGATGAAAGGCTGGCGTTTTGTTTATTTAGAAGAAGTAGAGTCTCCGGCAGAATTGCCCATCACGATGTCTGCACTCAAAAGTCAACAACATCGCTGGATGAAAGGCGGAGCAGAAGTATTCATCAAGATGTGGAAGCGCTTGGCTACAACAAAAGGCCTCAAAATTAGCGACCGCATTCACGGATTAGCGCACCTTTTCAACTCTTCGGTATTCGTCTTTATTTTGATCCTTTCTTTACTCAGTTTGGCGGTATTGCACATCAAAGATTCTTTCTCTGATCTCAATATTTACA
>JBFYPV010000150.1:0-5924 GCA_041303085.1 Crocinitomicaceae bacterium | reverse complement strand
ATATCTTGCTTGGTCAAATTGGCATCGCCGTGGGTATCTTCGATGATGACGTAGGCAAAAATGCCCTGTCCTTTGATGTCGTGTGGGTAGCCCACCACCGCGCTTTCAATGACACCCGCGTGCATATTAATAGCGTTTTCGACTTCTGCCGTGCCAATGCGGTGGCCGCTCACGTTCAAGACGTCGTCTACCCTGCCCGTAATGCGGTACATACCTTCTTCGTCTCTGAGGCAGCCGTCGCCGGTAAAATAGAGGTTGGGATAGGTCGAGAAATAGGTTTGACGGCAGCGCTCGTGGTCGTTGTAGGTGCTTCTGATGATGCCTGGCCACGGAAACTTGATGCACAAATTGCCATTGACACCATTGCCTTCAATCTCCTGACCGTTCTCATCGACCAAACAAGGCTGAATACCCGGCAGCGGCAAAGTAGCATAAGAAGGCTTTGCAGGTGTGACGCCCGCTAAATTAGAGATCATGACGCCGCCTGTTTCGGTTTGCCACCAGGTATCGACAATTGGGCAGCGCTTCTGGCCGATATGTTCGTTGTACCAATGCCAGGCTTCCTCATTGATTGGCTCCCCTACTGACCCCAGTACTTTTAAAGAACTGAGGTCTTTGCCTTTGATCGGATCGAGACCAAAACTCATGAGGCTGCGAATGGCAGTTGGCGCGGTGTACAAGATATCCACTTTGAATTTTTCCACGACCTCCCAAAAACGACCTGCGTCTGGCCAAGTGGGCACGCCTTCAAACATGAGTGTGGTGGCGCCTGCGCTGAGTGGGCCGTAAATGATGTAGCTGTGACCGGTGATCCAGCCGATATCTGCCGTGCAAAAATGAACCTGCCCCGGTTGGTACTGAAACACATTGACAAACGTGTAGTTGGTCCAGACCATATACCCAGCGGTGGTATGCACCACGCCTTTTGGCTTGCCTGTGGAACCAGAGGTGTAAAGGATAAACAAAATATCTTCAGCATCCATGGCTACCGCAGGCACATCTGGATTGCCCATGGTTTCAACCTTCTTAATTTCGTCTTCCCACCAGACATCTCTGCCTTTCAACATCGCAACTGGTGTGCGGGTGCGGGTGCAAACAATCACCTTCTGAATGGTTTTGTTTCCAACCAACGCATCGTCCACCACGCTTTTCAAGGCAATATCTTTCGCCCCTCTAAACGCACCGTCGCAGGTCACAATGAACTGCGCCCCGGCATCGTCGAGCCTATCGGCAATGGCTTGGGCAGAAAACCCACCAAAAATCACGGAATGAATTGCCCCTATTCGGGCACAAGCAAGCGTGGCAATGGCTAATTCGGGGATCATGCCCATATAAATACAAACGCGGTCGCCTTTTTGAACGCCGTTGTTGCGCAAAACGTTGGCAAATTGTTGAACCTTGAAATGCAATTCATTGTAGGTCAATACGCGATGATGCTCCTCTGGATTATTCGACTCCCAAATAATAGCTGGTTCATGGCCTCTCGTTTCCAAATGGCGGTCCAAACAATTTTCGGTAATATTGAGTTGCGCACCTTTGAACCATTGAACAGAAGGCTCGCTGAAATTCCAATCGAGAACGGTGTCCCATTTTCTTTTCCAAGTAAAATTTTCAGCAATATTGGCCCAGAACGTTTCGGGGTCTTGCACGCTTTGAGCGTAGGCTTTTTGATATTGCTCCATCGTTTGGAGCTGATAAGGGAAATTCATCTTAGCAAGTTTGTGCTAAAATAACGAGAAATCACAAGCTACTTGATTTCAAAAGCCACTTCATTGCGACGGCCAATGAAATCCCATGGTGCATTGTAGCCCATGTAAATCAATTTGTCTTGAAAAGCGATGCCCTCCTGACGCAAAAGCGCCCTCAACTCTTCCGCCTTTTCTGCAATTTTAACATCGTTGGTATAGCCTCCAAAACGCAGCACAGCAAGCGTACGCTCCGCCTGTTTGGCAATCTTCACATTCTGGCTATTCGGATTCGGCAGCGCATCCATACTATATTGCTTCGGCATCACAAAAGCTACTTGCGTCTTGGAGCCCATCTCCATCACAACCGGTGAAGTCATGGCAATTTTCTCCCCCTTCTCATTCCCACCAAAGATATAACCCGCCACCCTTCTGAAGCCCAAACTGCTGTTTTCACTGTAGGTACTCGAATCTAAATCGGTTTGCGCCAAAACCAAACTCGGGTAGCGCCTGATTTCTGCCTTTTTGGTAAGCACACGAAGCACTTCATATTCAGGAGTTTCGATAGATGAACGCATAATGGAGAGCAGTAAGATGAATAAAAGTCCGATAACGGAAAGGACAACAAGTAGTTTTTTCAAGCGCTTTTTTTCTTTAATAACATTGCAATTGCAAAAAAGTTCTTATCTTTGCACTCGAAATCGGCCTCGTAGCTCAACTGAATAGAGCATCAGATTACGGCTCTGAAGGTTTCAGGTTTGAATCCTGACGAGGTCACTCTGATAAAATGCCTTCCGCTCTGCGGAGGGCATTTTTCATTTAAAGCCGTTGCGAATTCATTCGCAAAAGGTATAAAAAATGAAAAATGACCGTATGAGCGCAGCGAATAAAGGCGTTTTGTCCACTGCACGTACTGAGGAAGGAGCTTGAATCCTGACGAGGTCACAAAAAGAACCCAGCACGAAAGTGCCGGGTTTTTTGCTTTTAGGAGCAAGCAAAATTTATTTTGATTTGCGGATAAAACAAAAAAGACGAGAACTGCGCTAGCAGTTTGGGTTCTATGCTTGGATTGAACAAATACGAGAGGATCTAAAATCCTGACGAGGTCACAAAACAAGTTAAAAGTCACATTTCATATAGGTTTGGGACTTTTTTTATTCATTTTATTGAGTGAATTTATAAACACAAAAGGAGCTTAAGTTTAAGTATAACAGAATGTTAAGTGTTTCGAGAAAGTAAGAACTATCGAAAGGGTTCCACTCATTTTCTGGGTAGTTTGGCAAGCTCGTTTCCATTCATGGATTCTCGGACAAATTCTGCGATAAACGCAGCGAATGCGGTAATGTCTTGTTCCACACTTGCCTGCTCAAGAGCCTCCATATAGCTTGTTCTTGACTCAACTGGGATAATAGCCCATGGATAACCTCCAGAAGCTAACATTACATTCATAAGAAACCTTCCCATTCGTCCATTCCCATCCATGTAAGGATGTATGTAAACGAAAATAAAGTGACCCAGAACTGCTCTTACACATGCTTCCGTTTCCTGTGTTAGTAATTCGAAAAGAACAGGCATGGCATCTCTCATAGCATCTATATTAATCGGGACATGTTTTGAATTTCCAATATAAACCTGATGATTTCTATATCCAGCAAGATCTGTTGGTTGAAGTAAGCCAGCTGCAACACTTGGATCGAAGAGCTCTCTAAACCATCTCCCATGATCTCTCTGCGCTTGAAAACCCGGATTTGCTCCTAGAAGGATTTTTTCAATACTTTCTTTTACTTGATTAAAAGCCTGGTAATAACCTCGTGCAGCCATGGCATCACGCTGTTTTCTATCGGCTTCATTCGATTTAGCATTCCATTCTCCACTACTCACTCGTGCAATAAGTTCAGGACTTACTTTGTAGCGTTCTATGGAAAGAGAGTGATACGCATCTGTGAGATAGAGGTCATCCACTTTTTGCAAATAGGATTTAACATCAGGACTAATTCCAGGAGCCGGAGGGAAAAGTTGAATGACTGTTTTTCGCATTTCCTGCCAGAGTAAACGGATACGAATTGTAGCAGGAGATCGCTCTCTAATCGGTAAGTGAATCTCACTATTTGATTCAAATGGATCGGCCTCTCGGATATCGTAATCAGCTTGTTTAAATGTTTCAATAATTTGGTCCGCAATCATTTCACGACCAATATTTCTGAAGGCACCAGCTAATCTGCCAGCAAGTGTCGAATGTCCGTTTTCGAGCAAAACCGGCAAGACTTCAGACGCATCTCGAATCATGGATAATGCTGCTCGAACATCCAAGGAGTGCGTTACATAAATTCGTGGACTACAATATACTAGCGAAGAGGGGAGGTCGTACATACGGATACCGTTTATGACACTAATTAAAGCATCACCGGGAATATCTGTTTTTAAATTAAATAAGGATGTTGCATGAGGCAGAGGAGTAGGGTTATTGTTGCCTTTTGGAGATTTCACGAGTAATTGTTGTGGAATAGAAGTATTTTGGACATGTTTCAGAAGGGATTGATCTGCGGATAAACACCATTCTTTGCCGTATTTATGGTTTAAAAAAGCAGCGACAAAATCCCAATATGCGCTATACCATGAAGTCGTTTCTCCTTCTTTCTCCAATGGATCGGAGGCAATATACCAACCTTTCGAAACCTCCTTGATAAAACCATATTTTAGAAGAAGTTGACGATGCTTTACAGTTTTAAATCTATCCGTATGTATAGCAATCATTTGCTTGTCCTGAATTTCTTTTAACAATTGAAGCGCATCAGCTAGTTTTTGATTAGGTTTCAATCTCGGTGAAGTATTGGTTTTTGGCATCGTTGAGTTATTAGTACATAACCATGTGGAATTAATATTATATATGATTGTGCTAAAATTAGTATATTTAGTTCAAATTCAGGAATTATTCATTGAAATAAGGAATTGAGGTTGTTTTATTCTTTGTGTCAATCTGTTTAAAATCAAAAGTTGTGACCCCCTCCAAATCTGCATAAAAGTTAGATTTATCGACCCTCAACCAATATATTTCACTATCAGCATTAAACCGAGGTAGTTTGCTCATTTGGAATCAAGGGCACATACATCATAATGTTTATCCCAATCAAAACAAATAATACCCCGAAGCACATCATCGCCCATTCAATATGCACTTGTTGGTAAAACAACGACATAATTGTGCCTATACCGGTAATTAAACCCAACAGCAGCCTTATAATGAGTACTTTGTATGCTGCTTTTTGTCCTAGGTTGAACAGCAAACTGCAAAAGATTATTTCTTTAAACGCATAAAACATGAGTATAAACGCTGTTACATTTGTCAGCATTTCCAATGTTCTACAGAAGAACAACACATAAAAACCATATGCAAGCATTGTGATTGCGTGGCTTTCATGGTAGGCAAACTGAACTTGTTTAGTTTGTCTTGAAAAAGCGGCAAAAAAAGCCAGAATTGATCCAATTATAAGACCTAGTCCTAAGAATGTTTTTAATGTTTCCAAAGTGCTTTCTTTCGAATAAATGAGAAAGACTCCCTCACCTACTATAATGGCACCATACACGTAAATAAAAATATATTTTTTCATAAGAAAATTATTTGAGAGAATCCTTGTCCAAGCTTGGTTATAACTTGACCCAAATAAATAAGGTCTATGAATTTGACTTCATAGACCTTGTTTGATAAAACCTTGGCGTATTATGCTTTTGGCAGCAACACTTTGTCAATCAAATGAACTACACCATTCGAAGCACAAACATCTGCTGTCGTCACGTGCGCATTACCAATCATCACTTTGTGATCTTTGATCGATACTTTTAATTTACCACCTTGAACAGTAGTCAGTTCAGCACCGTCCTTAAGATCGGCAGCCATGAGTTCACCGCTTACCACATGATAAGTAAGAACGTCGGCCAGTTTGGACTTGTTTTCTGGTTTCAAAAGACTATCCACATCCTTTTGGATTGCAGCAAAGGCTGCATCTTTAGGCGCAAAAACAGTGAAAGGCCCTTTGCCTTCTAAAGTCGTTACCAAACCAGCAGCTTTCACGGCCGTTGCCAATGTTTTCGCACTTTCTGTTGCCAGCGTTACGATGTTTTTTGTTGTTGTTGTCATGTCATCTTGTTTATGTCAAAGTTCATTCTCTAACACAACAAAGTTCCGCTACTTTCCAGTGGCCGCTGTTGCTTATTGAGCAGAGGAAATTACATGATTCACAT
>JBFYPV010000149.1:0-3640 GCA_041303085.1 Crocinitomicaceae bacterium | reverse complement strand
CCTTTGTGTTGAAGCGCTGTTTGCTGTTCGATCAGGCGTTCTTCGTCGCGGCCGTTGAGTACAATTTTGGCGCCCTCTTGTGCAAGTGCGCTTGCAATGGCACTGCCAATACCACGGCTCGAACCCGTGACAATAGCAACTTTGTTTAGGAAACGTTTTTGAGCCATTTGCTGTAGTGGATTTCGGGATGATGTTTAAGGGCCGTGAGGCTGTTGGTCCAGGCCATGGCCACGTGCACCAAAAAGGCGATCCAGATATTGCCAGCCATGAGGGTCAGTAAGCAGAGTAAAAAGCCCAGCGGAGCGGCACCAATGGTTTCGTCGAGTCCTTTTGGAATATGTGTGGCAGAGTAGAGTGCCACATTTACGGCAACAGCCAACCAAATACCATAGGCTTCTACTAATGGAAACAAAAGCAAGCCGCGAAACAACAATTCGTAACCGAAAAGATAAACGGCCCAACCCAACAAATTGTAGCGAAATGTTTTGGTGTCCCAGTTTTTGGCCCTGATTTGTGGGTAATTGACCAAATTCTTAGGCTTTTTGGCAGAAAACGCAGCCAACGGAATCAGAATGGCCGCAAGACCAATGGTGACGACTAAATTAAAGACCAGCGTATCGCTGCGCAAGTTCAGGCCGTAATATGCCAAGCCTCTTGAAGGGTTTAGAAGCAATAAAACCAAAAGGGGCAACAAGCCCATGGTCAAAAAGCCAACCCATTTGGTCATGTAAATGAAGCGCAGCCAAGCGGTGTCGTGGGTGTATTTCTTGAAGTAATAGGTTTTGATGCGCTCGGATTTCGAGATGAACCAAAAACAAACAAAACCAATCAAAGCGAGGTAAATCGGTGCGATTCCACCTGTTAAACTGGGTGTTTGATCGAAGGGCAGCGCTAAAAAATGCATGTAAACTTATTTGGGAAGGTAGCCATTTGCCTTGTACCAATTGATGCAATCGGCAACAGCTTCTTCTACAGGGGTGCTGGGTAAGCGCAATTCTGTACGGGCCTTCTGTGGTGAATAAAATTGTCTGACACTGGCCATTTTGGCCATTGAGTAACTAAGTTGGGGTGTTTTTCTGAAGATGCGGGCAAAGATAGAATTGATTGCGCCAATTAAATTGATGGCAAAACTCGGGAATTCTTTGACCCGAAAAGGTTGTTCAAAAACGACGGCTGCCTTTCTGAACATCTCGCCAAAGTAAAGGTTTTCGTTGCCGACAATATAGCACTGGCCTTCGCGACCCATTTTCAAGGCATTGACCGTAGCCACCGCAACGTCTTTGGAATACACAAAGTTTTTGCCGCCGCTGGCATAGCCCGGAAGGTTGTTCTTGTAGAGTTCCAAAAACATCCTGCCCGAAGTGAGCCCGGAGTCATAGGGGCCAATCATGAAGGTTGGGTTCACTACAATGACTGGGAAGTTTTCTTTTTGATGTAAGGCGAGCAAATGACATTGTGCTTGGTATTTGCTGTCCATGTAGTCCATTTTGAACTGATCGCCTGTATAGGGTTGGTTTTCGTCGCCAGGCGCTTCCTTGCTGCCGTGGTTAAAGGAATTGGCAGTGCCAATTTGCACCATGCGCTGGTACTTGTATTTTTGGGCACAAGCCGCAATGTTTTTAACGCCCTGCAGATTCACTGCAAACAAACTCTCGAGGCGGCGCGGCCAAATCGTGGTGAGCGCAGCAATATTGATCACGTACTGGCAGCTGGCCATTTCGCGGTCTAGGAAAGTGGTGTCGAGGATGTTTCCTTCTACAATTTCAATGGCTAAGCCATCCAGAACAGCTGTGCTGCTACCCGGAAGAATTTGGGCCTTGACGTGGTACCCTTGTGCGATGGCTTCTCTGGTGACACTCGCACCGAGCATGCCGTTGGCACCGGTAATAAAAACACTATTGGTCATTAATCGATAAAATGTGCCTCAAAGATACTTAAATGAAGTAAATGGCGCCGATAGAAGCCACAGAAGTCAGTACCAAAACAATGATTTGTTCCAAAGACAACTTGACGCGCACTGTAACACTTGGTTTTTTGAGGGCAAGTAGCATCAAGCGCAAGTATACAAATGCCCCAATGACCGATGCAATGAGTGCGAGCATAGCGGTATATGGTACGTGCGGAACTGCAGACCACAAGAGCGAAAACTTACCGAAGAAACCTGCCAATGGCGGAATACCCGACAACGAGAACAACGCTAGTACCAGCGCAATGCCAAGCAGCGGATTTTTCCAGGCAATGCCTTCCCAGTTAGCCAAAGCATCGGAGTCGTCATTGATCACCGAATTGATCGCAACGAGCGCAATTGTAGCGAGTGCATAAGCGGCCACAAACAAGAATAAATTGCTATTGTGGATATCTGCAAGCGCAAAGAGCATAAGCCCTGCATTGGCAATGGAAGAGTAGGCGATGAGTCTGCGGAAGCTCGTTTGTTTCCAAGCTGTGATGTAGCCATAGAACATGGATACCACAATAAGGAGGCTCACGAGGTCAATCCAGAAGAAGTAAGAATCTCTAAATACCTGACCAAAAACATTCACCAACGCATAGACACCTGCAATTTTGACAACTGTAGCCATGTACATCAGTACTGCATTAGACGCACCGTCGTATACATCTGGGCCCCAAAAATGGAAAGGAACCGCGCCGATTTTAAAAGTAAAACCAGCTAATAGAAACAAGCTGCCAATCATGGCCATTGGGCTCTGCCAAATACCGATGGCGAGGTTGGATTGAATTTCGACGAGCTGAAAACTTCCGGTTGCACCATATAAAAGCGCAATGCCAAAGAGGATAATTGCAGAGGCAAATGAACCCGTAAAGAAGTATTTGACGGCTGCTTCGGCAGATGTGCTGCTTCCTTTGTCGATGCCAACCAATACGTAAATTGGAATAGAAAGGATTTCTAAACCGATGAAGAACAACATGAGGTCATTGGGCTGGGCCATCAAAATAGCGCCACACAAAGAGAAGAGAATGAGGCCTAGATAATCACCGGTGTGTTCGTCGTCGCTTTTGTAACGCTTGTAACCACCTAGAATGGCTAAAAGTGTCACTGCACACAACAAAATGATGACCATGCCTTGTGTGGGTACGTAAGCGGCATACGAAGAGAAAGGCGATGTGTAACTTCCTCTATAGTAAGCAGCTAAACCTGCTCCGATTAAACCAAAGCTTGCAATCAGTATGGAGGCAACTGGTTTTTTGCTCATGCCGGCAAAAAGACCGATCAGGCCTGCGATGAAAAGAATGATGATACTATCCATGGTGTGAATTAATGAGTAGGTTGAGTAAGACTATGTGCAACAAAATCGGTGAGGCATTGAGGAGCAAGACCTAAATAGATGGCTGCGATGCTCAAAATGGCAAAAACAGTGATTTCTGACCAATGTAAATCTTGGAATGAGCTGAATTTGGAAGGGCCAAACATTGGGGCTTGATACGCGCGCAGCATGTAAACAGCACCCAATACAAGTGTGGTACTGGCAATGAATCCGGTTATGGCATTAGCGCTAAAAAGTGCTTTGATCAAGAAGAACTCACCAATGAACCCTGCCGTGAAAGGAACCGAAAGCGAAACAAAAGTCAGGACTGCGAACCAAAAACCGAAGCGCGGTGCAATTTTCGCAAGACCACCGAG
>JBFYPV010000148.1:0-6806 GCA_041303085.1 Crocinitomicaceae bacterium | reverse complement strand
TGTCTATATAGAGCCACCTTCGGGTGGCTTTCTTTTTTGCTTAAATTTGAGTGATGTGTTACAGCAATTCGTCTACTTCAACCACCCAGCAACTCGCAGAGCGCTACAGTAAATTTGTGCCAGGTAAGCCTATAGAGTTGAATTATTATTTTGCATCGGGATTTCAATTTCCAAATTGGCAGGTGGTAACAAATGATGCCGTGCTCCAGCAAATGCGTTGGGGCTTGCTACCCAATTGGTACAGAGGCTCAAATTGGATGGATTTCGCAGCCAAAACCCTCAATGCCCGCCAAGAAACATGCACCGAAAAAGCTTCTTTTCGACACTTAGTACAATCCCATCGTTGCCTTATTCCTTCGACAGGATTTTTTGAATGGCAATCCCAAGGTAAACTCAAGATTCCTTATTTTATTAAAGCTATTGAACAACCTGTTTTTTCCATCGCAGGTCTATATGATACTTGGTTAAACCCATCTACCGGAGCTCAAGAAAAAACTTTTACGATTTTAACTGCCGAGGCTAATGCCCTAATGTCCGAAATCCACAATGCCAAGCAGCGCATGCCTCTCATTTTGGCGCCAAATGAAGAAAGCGGCTGGTTGAACGGAGCGCTCGCCTTACAGGACGTTTCTAACAGAGCAAACATCGAATTAGAGGCTTGGGAAATCGATAAAAAATTGCTCTTAGGTCCTGCAGCGAACTCGCCACTAGTGAGCCAAAGATATTGCAACAATTTAGTGCAGCAAAAGGGCTTATTTGACTAACTTTGGCACCACAATTGCATAGCGCCCAACATGAAAATTATATACCTGCTCATCATTCTTGGTCTGTTCACCTCATGTATTGAGATTTGGGATGACCTCACACTTAATAATGACGGAACCGGCACGCTCCGTTATAAAATCAACCTGAGTGAAAGCAAGGTCAAGGTCAATTCCATTTTAGCTTTAGATAGCCTAGACGGAAAGCCCGTGCCGAGCAAAGCCCAAATCAGCGCTAAAATCAATGAATTTGTGCGCATTTTGGACGCGCAAGTTGGTATATCAAATGTACTTGTAGAAGAAAACTACACCGACTTTATCTTTAAGTTTTCCTGCGATTTCAGTAGTGTCCGCAATCTTCAAGACGGCATCAAACTGAGCATCGCTCAAATATCCAACGAAAAAATAACCACGGCCGCCGATCAATTTTGGCTCAGCTGGGATGGCAACACCTTAGTGCGCAGCATTCCGTCTTACATTACGCAGCAAATCAAGAATTACAAATTAGAAGATGCCGAACAACTCAAAGAAGGGGTTTATACCTCTATTGCGCGCTTTGAACGGCCGGTTGCTTCCTTTGAAAACAAGTCAGGAACGCTCAGTAAAAATCAAATGGCGGTAATGGTCAGAACCAATACCTTTGAGCTCAAGGAAAACCAACATTTGCTCGACAACACAATTGTATTAACTCCGAGATGATAATCGCGGATTATGCTTAACTTCGTTCTATAATTTCTATCGCGTGAGTCAACATTTCAAGATGGTCCTGGGTTTGGTAATTGCCACACTCTTCGGCGCCACTGCCCAAGCCCAATTACAGCCAATTCAATCTGAGCAATTGCTGCCCAAAGACGCCGTCACGGTTTTCAGCATCAATAACATCAGTTTGTTGCAGAAAATCTCCATGGACGACCTCGTGAACTACGAATTCATGTCTGAGGTACACCAAGAGCTTTTCGACGGCTCCACGTCAGGCAAAACCCTCAAAGACGCCGGCCTCGACTTCAATCAGCGCTTGAACCTTTTTTACGGAAAATCCAATACCCACGAGCTCACGGGCTTTACATTTGGCATTGCCGACAAAACAGCTTTATTCGAAGTCTTTGACGATTTTCAGGTGGTGCAAAGCCCATTAGCTGGGCTAGAAATCTACGGTACGTTCTTCAATCAATTGCTCATCAAAGACAACAAAGCATTGCTCATCCGCATTGAGCCCACCATGGAGCACATCGATGCCGTAACCGACTCCATTTGGTATGCAAGAGGCAACGAAATGCCGTTTGACTTTTTTGAAACCGCGCCACAAGAAGAGCAAATTCTCAACGAACAAACCTTCGAAGACAACCCCAATACCAATGTTTTTCCGGAGGCTACTGAAAATCCAGCAGTTAAAAATTACTACGAGCTCCGCGACAGCGTGCAAGTGATGCTCCAACAAGCCGAGTTGGCGCGCGTCATTGACGAAATCTTTGTGAAAGGCGTCAATCTGTACAATTTTGATCCGCGTTTTGCCGCCCAGCTCACCCACAACGCCGAAGGTGTTTTCTACCTAGACAACGCCCGTAACCTCGATAAATCCGAAGGTTTATGGTATTTTCAGACAGTTTTACCTACGCTTTACAAGGATATTCAGGAGCTCTATGCCGGCAATGTCATTCTCGGTGACCTCTTTTTGAGAGACAACAAAGTTGATTTTGAAGTAGAGGCCCAGTACGGACCTGCACTGGGCAGCATCTACGCCCAAATGAACGATGCCAAATTTGATCAAAACGTATTGGCTTACATCCCCGCCCAAAGCCCTGCTTACTTTACTTATAACATCAACCTAGAGCAAGCCTACGAGCAAGCTTATAAGGTTTTGCTTCCTTTGCTCAGCGACGAGAAAAACGCCCAAATTGCCATGAACGTGCTCACGCTAGAGCTCCTCAATGAATTCATCAACAAAGAAGCGCTATTCGACACCTACAAGGGCAGTATGTTTGGCACCTTCAACGGGATCAAAAAGGTCAAAACCAAAAAAATCGAATTCACCTACGACGAAGAAACCTTCGCTTATCAAGAAACCGAAACGGAAACCGAAGCAGAAATGCCCATTTTTACGCTTGGTTTCACTACCGCACGTGCAGACGTACCCGAGTTGGTGCTCAAGCACATGGCACGCCTGAGCTCGCGCATTCAGCGCTTCGAAAATTACTGGCGCATAGACAACGCCATTCTTGATGCAGCCCCGCTCTACATCCTCAACACAGGAAAGCTCCTGATTTTCACCAACGACGAAGACCTCGCCAGATTGCATCCAAAAGGCTACGGCAAAGACGCGTTAAGTAAAAAAGAACGCAAAGCGGCGCGCCAAAGCGGCTTTATGTACGGTTCTGTAGACATCCCGAAAACACTAGATCGTTTCCCAACAGAGGTGCTCACGGCACGCAACGCTGAAATCATTTCTTCGCTCAAAGGGAAGTCGGGTCAACTCATCCTGACCTCGTCCGAAACCAACACCGAGCACACCACCTTTAAATTGAGTTACACCTTTGAAGGTGCGGAGTCTACAGGTAAGCATTTGCTCGACCTCGTGAATTCACTCTACCTCATTTATACGCTGAATCCTTAAGCAATGTATCGCAAGTTCCTGACACTCGTCTTGATTGCCGGCAGTTTGGGTTTGGTCTTGTTTGTCAAATCTTTTTTGTTTGAGCAACCTAAGTCACCTCGTTTGCTCGACAGACTTCCGAGTGCCGATTTTTTAGCAAAGGCCAATATTTTAGAACTTGCCAAAGAAACCAATTCGCTGCTGCAATACAACAAACTCTCCATGCGCGACTTCACCACCTATGAGTTTCTCTTGGGGCAGGGCAAGCAATACGGCATCGATTTGGAGTCCAATCTCTATCTTTTTGCCAATGAAAATGGCAATTGGGGTGCGCTCATTCGCCTCACAGACTCTTCAAAAGTACAAGTAGGGATGGAGCGCTTGTCTCAGTTTGCCTCGCTGCAAGATTCCGTGGTGGGTGGCAACAAATTTTACTACATCAAAGAAGAGCAGTCTTATTTGCATTATGGCAAAGACTACGCGCTCATTTACCAAGGAAACGACTTTATTCGGACGCTCAATCAAGTGGTCTCTGCGCACTATGGTTCTCAGCAAAAAGTCTGGAAACAATTTCTCAAGCAAAAGCAATTCAAAAACGAACACCTCGTCATTTATGCCAATTGGCCAAAATTGAAGCGCTTTGATGTCCAGACGGCTATGTTTGCCCACGACAGCGATTCGCTCGGTTTTCGCCTCAAGAGTTATATCAAGAAGCGCACGCCACTTTATTTTTCGCTCAAGCGTTCGGGCTTGAGTTACAAAAGCGACCTGCAGACTGATCGCCTCATCGATATCCATCTAGATGTCAGGGAGTTTAAGCAGCAAAAACAAGATTCTGTCTATGTGCAACTCGCGCAGTTGAGTCGAAAAGTCGGTTTCCCTTTTGAGCGTTTCATGGCTGCCTGGAACGGCGATCTTGTATATCAAGAAGGTGGAAAACAAATACAGGAAGTGCGTTTCATCGAAACCATTCTAGACGACGACTTCAATGAGACAGAAGTAGAGCGCTTGCGCTACGATACAGTACCTGGTTTTGCGGTGCTGGCTTCCTTGAATCGTTCAGGACCCCAATTTATCGGAAAATTGGCTCAAAAAGGCTTGTTGCGCGAAGACGAAAATGGCTATCGTTTTTTGTTTTCACCGTTGCTACATTTCCAAAAATCAGGCCCCTATTACCAATATTTTTCGACAGCTACTTCGCCGCGCGTGGTGCGCAGCAAGCAAAACCAAGTGCTCTGGAAATACAAAGGCACGAAATACTACTTTAAAATCGACAAACTGACGCGCTACGAAATCTTTGGCAGCCTTCAGGTGCCGGTAAGATCTATCCTCAGACGCAATAAATTGATTTAGTCAGGTTGGAATCAGTCGGATTCAAGCGAAAATAAATTCGTCTTGGTGTGCTTCGATATAAGCAAGGATGTCTAAAATTTCGTCGAGTTCTGCCGTGGTAACCAAACGGGTGCGGTAGTCCTTGAAGTGTGAAATCCCTTTGAAATAATTGGTGTAGTGACGCTTCATTTCGGCAATGCCGAGCTTTGGGCCTTTCCACTTGATACTCATGAGTAAATGTTCTCTGCAGGCCAAAACGCGCTCTGCCAGGGTAGGACCCGCGAGTGTCTCGCCGGTGGCCACATAATGCTTGATTTCTCTGAAAATCCAGGGATAGCCAATAGATGCGCGGCCAATCATGACGCCGTCCACGCCATAGCGGTTTTTGTAGGTGAGTGCTTTTTCTGGGCTATCGATGTCGCCGTTGCCAAATACAGGGATGCGCATGCGCGGGTTGTTCTTGACCTCCGCAATCAAAGACCAATCGGCTTCACCTTTATACATTTGTTTTCTGGTGCGGCCGTGAATAGAGATGGCTTCAATGCCGATATCTTGTAGCCTTTCGGCGGCGTCTACTACATTTTTGGTGTCGTCGTCCCAGCCGAGGCGTGTTTTGACAGTAACCGGAAGGTGCGTAGCGTTGACAATTTCTTTGGTGAGCCTGACCATTTTAGGGATGTCTTGCAACAGACCTGCGCCAGCACCTTTACAAGTGACTTTTTTAACGGGGCAACCGTAGTTGATGTCGATGAGGTCGGGCTGAACGGCTTCAATAATTTGCGCCGATTGTACCATGCTTTCGGTTTCTGAACCAAAAATTTGGATGCCGATGGGGCGTTCGTATTCAAAAATATCGAGCTTTTGTACGCTTTTAGCGGCGTCGCGGATGAGGCCTTCCGAAGAAATGAATTCGGTGTACATGAGGTCTGCGCCGTATTGCTTGCAGAGCGCACGGAAAGGCGGGTCGGAGACGTCTTCCATGGGAGCCAAGAGCAACGGGAAATCGCCGAGTTCGATATTGCGAATTTTTACCATTCTTTGCTACAATTTTTAGAGCCCCATGGCTTTGAGGTATTCTTTGAGCTTTTGTTCATTGCTGAGTTTGAGCACCATTAATTTATCGGCGGTGTCTACAACGATGTAATCTTGCAGGCCATCTAGCAACACTGTTTTCTCTTTGGGCACATTGACCAAGCAGTTGCTCGACTCAAATGCAAAAACATTTGTGCCAATAATGGAATTTTGCTGCTCGTCTTTGTTGAGGTGGGTCGTGAGGCTGCCCCAAGTACCGAGGTCACTCCAGTCGAAGTCTGCCAATACCATGCTCACATTTTGCGCTTTTTCCATGACGGCAAAGTCAATAGAGATGTCGGGGCAAGCGGCAAAGGCGTCTTTTAGGAAAGCGCTTTCTTGCGTACTGCCATAAACTGCAGACTGTGCGGTAAAGATGCCGTAAATATCAGTTTGGTGCTGCGCAAGCGCCTCGAGAATAACAGCCGCTTTCCAAACAAAAATTCCGGCATTCCAATAGAAGTTGCCAGCGCGAAGGAATTCTTCGGCAGTAGCCAAGTTGGGTTTCTCTCTAAATTGGAGTACTGGGCAAGCGCTCCCTTTTTGGGTTTGCGCTGTTTTTTCAAATTCGATGTAGCCATAGCCGGTGTCGGGCCTAGTTGGTTCGATGCCGAGCGTAACGAGTTTGTCGTCTTGGGCGGTGTGCCAAGCGGTACGGATAATTTCTTCGAAGCGCGCCTCATTGATGATGAGGTGGTCTGCCGGAGAAATGAGTAAAGTAGCCTCCGGATCGAGGGCCTGGATTTTAGCTGCTGCATAGGCAATGCACGGCGCCGTGTTTTTGCGTTCTGGCTCGCACAAAACTTGGCTGCTGGTGAGTTCGGGTAGTTGTTCGAGCACCAAGGCTTCGTAGGAAGTGTTGGTGAGGATATAAATATTTTCTGCGGGAATAAATTTTTGCAGGCGCTCAAAAGTGAGTCGGAGCAAAGACTTACCGATGCCGAGGACATCTAAAAATTGCTTTGGGTTTTCGGCGGTAGAAAGTGGCCAAAAACGGCTTCCGACGCCGCCAGCCATAATGAGGCCATAGGTATGTTTGCTATTCATGTGTG
>JBFYPV010000147.1:0-3383 GCA_041303085.1 Crocinitomicaceae bacterium | reverse complement strand
CCATTCACAAAATACGTAAGTGAATTCGGCAACCAAACGCCTGAATAAATAATGGTGTCATTCACGATGGGCGTTTTCATTTTGACCCATCCGCCCCAGTCTTTTTTGAGACCGATGTTGTTTTTGACGAAATCTTTGCGCTCGGGCAAATGGATATCGACGTGTACATCTTTGCTGCGCTCACCTTTACATTCCATGATATCGATTTCGTCTTTTCCGTTCTGACCAAAAAGCCAAAATGCGGGCCACAAACCTTTGCCTTCGGGCACAACTGCCCTGCATTCAAAATAGCCATATCGAAAGGTGTCGACACTCCAGATGCAGGAGGTCAGGTAATCGAGGTACACGGAGTCGTTTTTGATATTTAGGCCCAGTTCTTTGGCTTGTTGTTGGTTGATCATCCAGTTGGGAACTGCGGTTTTTTGCTGAAATTCTTTGGCCCCTAAATGCAGCCAGCCATCTTTTTGAGAAAGCATGTCGGGAACCGCCCATTGGCTCTGATCGAGCAACAAACCACCCCAAGGATAGCGCGGATACCACTTGCTTTGATCTACTTCTTGCCCTCTGAATTCATCGCCAAAATGGTAATGCCATTGCAGCACGGTATCTGTTTTGAATTGAAAAAGTGCGGGCTGCAGTTGCGCATGCACCATAAAATTCAGTAGCAGAAAAAAGGTGAGTAGCGCCTTCATCAATACTTGATAAACACATTTTTGGCTTCGGTGAAGAAACGCAGGGCTTCCCAGCCGCCTTCTCGACCTACTCCCGATGCTTTGACACCGCCAAATGGCGTGCGCAAGTCGCGCACCAGCCAGGCATTGACCCAAACAATTCCGGCCTGAACTTGGTCAGCCACGCGGTGCGCGCGCTTGAGGTCGGAGGTCCAGACGGTGGCAGCGAGTCCGTATTGAGTGGAGTTGGCCATGGTGAGTACTTCTTCTTCGGTGTCAAAAGGTGTGATGGTCACGACCGGCCCGAAAATTTCTTCTTGATTGGTGCGGCAGTTGTAGTGCAGACCTTCAATGATGGTGGGTTCAATATAATAACCTTCGGCGTAGGCGCCGTCTAAAACTTTGCGCTTGCCACCACAAAGAACTGTTCCGCCTTCTTCTTTGGCCAGCTCAATGTAGCTCAGGATTTTCTCCATGTGTGGTTTGGATACAACTGCGCCCATTTTTGCTTCGGGGTCAGTCGGGAAGGATACTTTATTTTTGGCCATAGCGGCCACAAAAGCTTCCTTGAATTGCTCGTAAATAGGCCTTTCGATAAAAATGCGTGAACCGCACAAACAGATCTGGCCTTGGTTGGCAAAAGAGGAGCGTATGGTGGTACTGAGTGCGTCTTTGAAATCGCAGTCTGCAAAGATGATATTCGGGTTCTTGCCGCCGAGTTCTAAGGATAATTTCTTGAACATTGGCCCGGCTGTTTGCGCAATGTATTCGCCGGTTTTGGTGCCGCCCGTAAAAGAAATCGCTTTGATTTTTGGGTGCTTCACAATGGCGTCGCCAACGCTGGGGCCAGTGCCGTGCAAAATATTGAGCACGCCGTCGGGCATTCCGGCTTCTTTGGCAATTTTGCCGAGCATGTAGGCGGTATAAGGGGTTACTTCAGATGGTTTGGCCACCACGCAATTGCCAGCAGCTAAAGCAGGCGCAATTTTCCAGGAGAAAAGGTAGAGCGGAAGGTTCCAAGGAGAAATACAGCCCACCACGCCAATCGGTTTGCGGGTTGTGTAGTTGAGGCCAACACCTTCCATATGATGCGATTCAGAGGCAAAATGCTCAATGGCGGTCGCAAAGAAATGAAAATTCGATACCGCTCTGGGGATATCGACATGTTGGGCCAAGCTCAACGGTTTGCCGTTGTCTTTGGATTCTGCCGCTACGAAAGCGTCCATATTGGCTTCAATGCCTTCAGACAATTTGCGCAGGATAGCCGCCCGTCCTTCTATGCCCATGGTAGACCACACCGGAAAAGCCGCTTCGGCTGCCAAGACAGCTTGCTCGACGTCGTGGGCGTCAGAATCTGGGATCAAAGAATAGACTTGGCCAGTGGCTGGCTCGTAGTTGTCTAGGTAGCGGCCATTGCTCGGTGCGACGTATTGGCCGTTGATGAAATTGCTCAATTTTTCCATACAACACAAAGGTAAGCATATCAACGAGAGGTTTTGATACCTTTGTAGCATGGAAATCAAAGAAGCACAAGCTCAAGTTGATCACTGGATCCAAACGTTAGGTGTGCGCTACTTCAACGAACTCACCAATATGGCCGTCCTGATGGAGGAAGTTGGAGAGCTTGCCCGCATTATGGCCAGGCGCTATGGCGAGCAATCCGAGAAGGACAGCGATAAAGACAAAGACCTCGGCGACGAAATGGCCGACATCTTATTTGTATTGTGCTGCTTGGCCAACCAAACCGGCATAGACCTCGATGCCGCATTAGTCAAAAACCTCGAGAAAAAAACGAAAAGAGACGCCACGCGTCATCACGAAAACCCCAAACTGAAGTCCTGATGGAAACCATTCAAAAAGCGTTGCAACCTAGCCAGTATTTACTGGTTTCTGCCCTACCACAACAATATCAAATGAAGCTTTGGCCTTTGATCGATGAGGTAATTCCGCAACCTGAGGAAGGCTCGCCAAGGGCTATAATTCTGTGCACGAGCGATGCACAGGCCAGAGAAATTCACGCAGAATTTGTCAAGTTGGCCAAAACCAAAGACCTCACCGTAGACCTCGTTGTCGAAAAGGGCAACAAATTGCAGCAGCGCAATGACCTATTCGATGGCACTGAAATTATTGTCGGCACCACGCGCCGGATGGCCGAGCTCTATTTTCAGAACGGCTTCAATATCAAAAAACTCAAACTTTTCATCGTCTTAGGCTTAGAAGATCAAATGCGCGCAGGCCATAAAGGTTATATTGTTCGCCTCACCGAGAGTTTGCCTAAGTGCAAATCCTTGTTTTTTACCACAAACCCCGATGAAGAGCGCTCCGTCGGCTACTTAGAAGAATTTTATCCGAACATTCGCCTCCTTGAGTTGTCTGAAGAAGCATGAGGTCGAATACATCTATAAAACAACTTAGGCCGAGCGTCAGAAAAGAAGCCACTGTATCCACTGAATTGGAATCGTTTCAAAACGACGTTTTGCGTCCAATACTGAAACTGCAGCATGAACTTTTCCAATTTGAGTGGTTCCAAAACCCTTTATTTAAGGCTATTCAATCAATTGAAAACCCGGTATTACAACGAACCCAACTCAGCAATTTTTTGTCGAAAAATCCAAATCTAACCAATCGTTATATTGGTATGATCTGCGGCTTGTTTACCAATGAAGAATTTACGTTTTATTTGAGCCAAAAATCAGTAGTAGATAAACGCAT
>JBFYPV010000146.1:0-3927 GCA_041303085.1 Crocinitomicaceae bacterium | reverse complement strand
GCCAAAGAATACGGATTTGTTTTTCCGTCTTCAGAAATTTACGACGGGCTCGCTGCCACCTACGACTACGGTCAGTTGGGTGCAGAACTCAAAAACAACATCAAAACCTATTGGTGGAAGGCCATGGTACAGTTACATGAAAACATTGTAGGCTTAGATTCTGCTATTTTCATGCACCCGACAACCTGGAAAGCTTCTGGCCACGTCGATGCTTTCAACGACCCTTTAATTGACAACAAAGATTCCAAAAAACGCTACCGCGCCGATGTCCTACTCGAAGACCACATCGAAAAAATTCGTCAGAAAATCGAGAAAGAAGTAGAAAAAGGACAAAAACGCTTTGGCGACACCTTCGACGCTACGCAGTTCAGGGCTACCAACCCGAATGTGTTGCGCAACCAAGAAAAAATTGAACAAATCGAGGCGCGCATGAAAACTGCGCTCGAGGCAAACGATTTAGAAGGCGTGCGACAGCTCATCATCGATTTAGAAATTGTTTGCCCAATCTCCGGTTCCAAAAACTGGACAGAAGTGCGCCAGTTCAACCTCATGTTCTCTACCGAACTCGGCTCTGTTGCCGGCGACGCCAGTACCATTTACTTGCGTCCTGAAACCGCTCAAGGTATTTTCGTGAATTTCTTGAATGTACAGAAATCTGGCCGCATGAAAATCCCATTCGGTATTGCGCAAATTGGAAAAGCCTTCCGCAACGAAATTGTGGCGCGCCAATTTATCTTCCGCATGCGAGAGTTTGAACAAATGGAAATGCAATTTTTTGTGCGCCCAGGCGAAGAAATGAAATGGTACGACTACTGGAAAACCCTGCGCACCAAATGGCACCAAAACTTAGGTTTGGGCAATGAGCGCTACCGCTTCCACGACCACCTCAAATTGGCACACTACGCCAATGCAGCCTGCGACATCGAATACAATTTCCCGATGGGCTTCAAAGAACTCGAAGGCATCCACTCCCGCACCGACTTCGACCTCAAACAACACGAACAATTCTCCGGCAAAAAGCTGCAATTTTTTGACCCCGAGCTCAACCAAAGTTATGTGCCTTACGTAGTCGAAACGTCTGTTGGCCTCGATCGCATGTTCTTGGCTGTCTTGAGCGCAGCTTATCAAGAAGAAACCCTAGAAGACGGCTCTGAACGCGTCGTGCTCAAAATTCCAGCGGTGTTGGCCCCCTACAAAGCGGCTATTTTACCACTCATCAAAAAAGATGGCTTGCCAGAAAAAGCGCGCGAAATCATGTCGCAATTACAGCTTGAATACAGCATGCTCTACGACGAAAAAGACTCAATTGGCAAGCGCTATCGCCGCCAAGATGCCATCGGCACGCCTTACTCCATCACCGTAGACCACCAAACCCTCGAAGACAACACCGTGACCATCCGAGACCGCGACACCATGACCCAAGACCGCATCAGCATTGCTGAACTCGAAGGCGTCATTGCACAAAAGGCGAGCTGGAAGAGCGTATTATTGGGTCTGCGCTAGTGAAGGTTTTTTTACTCGTTCTATGGAGTTGTTGTGCTGTCGGGCTACACGCGCAGTTTATCTTGAATCAAGAAGGACAAGCCTTTAGCACCAAGCCGTTTTTCAACGACAGCCTCATTGCTGCCCAACATATCCGAACAATAGACGGTTTTTATACTTACAAAAAAGGGAGCGAAGCCTTCAAGCCCAGCTCAGATTCCTTTAAGTATACTTTCAATCCTAAAGGCCAACTCATTGCCAGCATGGAAATCCTGCAAAAAGGAGCTACTAAGGATAGTATTTTTCATCATTATGCGTATTTCGAAAGTGGTGAGCTGCGCTTGCACCGTTATGCTGCTTATGGCGGGGCTATTTCAGAACACTACACCTATGACTCCCTTTCGAGACTGACTAGCGTAGCACTTTATCGAGATGTCTATGACCACCGCAAAGATTCTTTGTTGTCTTCGGTCAAGATGCGCACTGAAACCCTGCGCTACCACAACGACAATCCGGAGAACTACACGCGCTACAACAACTACCAAAAACCCTATTTAGAGGTGAGTAAAGTCTTTGATGAAGAAAACTACCTGCGCAGCAACAATACCTATTGCCGCATTTCACAAAATAGCGAAAGCACCAAGTTCAGCTACAACCAAACCGGCTTGTTAGCCAATAAGGCTTCTTTTACAGATACCTTGCAAGTTGCCAATGACGAATGGCGCTACCGCTACGACCAATGGGGCAATTTAATCGAGATGCACCGCTATGAAAACGGCAAATTCCTAACTGATTATCAAATTGTATACGACTATAAAACAGGTTTTTTAGGTTCCCTGATCAAAAAAGAAGTGAGCTCAGATCAACTGAGTATTTTGCGCTTCACCAACTACACATATTACCCGAAACCATAAATAAGCACAATATTTTTTTCTTAAAATCCTAATTTTTAAGAACTTTGGCACAAAATTTAGGCAAGCCCCACAAAACAAAATACATGAGAAAACTTTACGCACTTCTTCTCTTTGCACTTACGCTAACGAGTATTTCAGCACAACACGTCAATTACAATTCTTCTAAATGGTTTTGGGGCCTCAATTACGGCGGCACTTGGCACAGCACAGACCTAGACAACGAACGCTACAATGGCTGGGGGCTCACTTTGGGTCGTTCCTATAATTACGACTACGGACGCGGCTTGTCTTTTGACCTTCGAGGTCGCTTTTTAGCCGGGCAATGGTATGGTGCAGCAGATGCATTTTCTACTTTAAATGTGCAAGATTTAAATCCTGTGCTAAACCCTTATTTGATCGACGACAACCAATATGTACACAACTTTCGTTCGGATATCAGAGAACTCAATTTAGAGCTCGTTTTGCACGCTGGTCGTTTGCGCGAGCGCACCGGTTTTGATCCTTATGTTTTTGGTGGCGTTGGCCTCACATGGCAGCAAACTTGGTCCGATGTATTGGATACGAATGGTATTTACGACTACAATGGCCTGGATATGTCAATGCCGGCACAACAACAATTACTCGGATTTACCGATCAAATTTATGAAACCCGACTAGATGGTCTTCAGGGCAACGATTGGGCAGTAAACTGGATGCCGAGTCTTGGTTTTGGTTTGGCTTATCACAAAGGCCGATTCAGTATTGGCATTGAGCACAAGACTACCTTTACAATGGCCGATTCATTTGATGGCCTGACCCAAGCGGACCCACGCCTTAGAAACGACTGGTATCATTATACTTCTGGCTTTTTTCAGCTCCATTTCAAAGGAAGAGAACCAAAACCAGCACCTATCCGCGACAACAACCAACCGGTAACAAACATCAACAACTTTACTCAGAATTGTCCTCAACCTGTTATCAGCATCGTTGGGCAGCCGCAAACAAGTGTTTCGGTCACGAGTATTTTGTTGCGTTTTGATATCGCCAATGTAAATAACGCCCAAGAAATACAGCTCACCAATCAGTTGAATCAGTCTGTACCCTTCAATTTCAATGCGCAAACAAGAAGAGTTGAAGCGCTGGTGAATCTAGTACCGGGCTTCAACAGATTTACAATTACTGCCACAAATGCCTGCGGAAGCAAGATCCAAGCGGTTCAAATCGAGCAGGTCGCTTGTCAGTTGCCCACTGTTCAAATCATGAACGCAAGTGCAAATGTGAGCACGGTTCAACAAGCTACTTATGCGCTCAACGCGACGCTGAGTGGTCATTTGAACAACAACCAAATTCAGATTTTGCACAACGGTATGTCTGTGAGTGGCTTCAATTTCAATCCGAACAACGGCTTAGTGCAGCGCAGCATCAACCTGACTCCTGGCACAAACGTCATCCGCATCAATGCAAGCAACGATTGCGGTAGCGCTTTTGATCAAATCAGCATCAATTACGACGACTGCCGCACGCCACAACTCAGCTGGTTGCAACCCAACGC
>JBFYPV010000145.1:0-6403 GCA_041303085.1 Crocinitomicaceae bacterium | reverse complement strand
ATTCCTACGCCTAATTTTTACATCAATCCAGATCAGGTAGAGATAGACGACCCAACCATTACGGTATACAATGTTACGCCGGGTAATTTAAACCATATCTGGACCATCAATGGCAGTACTTTTGAAAACGCCGCAAGTTCATTTAACTATACTTTGCCTTTTGTCGACGGTACTTACAGTATTCAGCTCGTGAGCTCCACTGATATCGGTTGTGCGGATTCCCTGACCCTGATTGCTACGGTCATGAATAACATAGCTGTTTATATCCCCAATTCGTTTACGCCCGACGGCCAGGCATTCAACAACACCTTTTTTCCGGTGTTCTCAACAGGTTTCACGCCCAAAAATTACAGCCTCACCATCTTCAATCGTTGGGGAGAAGAAATCTTTGTGAGCCAAGATCCGCTGGCCTACTGGGATGGCGCAATGGCCGACGGCACCGATTGCCCTGACGGCGTCTACAACTACATCCTTGAATACCAAGAAATCAACAAAGGTGAAGTTCAGCAAATTCTTGGTTTTGTACATTTATTGAGGTAAAAAAAAATCCTGCCGAGGCAGGATTCAAAAATTGCGATTCAACGTTTAGTATTCATCTTCGTTGAAAAGAAAATCTTCTCTAGATGGATAGTCGGGCCATATTTCTTCGATACTTTCATACATATCGCCTTCGTCTTCGAGATCTTGTAGGTTTTCTACAACCTCAAGAGGTGCGCCGGTACGAATGGCAAAATCGATGAGTTCTTCTTTAGTGGCAGGCCACGGTGCATCTTCAAGGTAGGAGGCAAGTTCCAGTGTCCAGTACATGAGCTAAATATTTAGTTTAATTTTTGGCAAAAGTAATTTTTATTTCCAAAATTCCAAGTACCAAACAAAAAAACTCGCAAAAATTTAATGTCGGGGTGTCCAGGTGTGTTCTTGAACGCCGTTATCTAGACTGAATTTTCTAGACAATACAAAGAGGTAATCGCTGAGTCTATTGAGGTAAGTGAGCACAAGTGCTTCTACGCCTTCGAGCTCATCTAAGCTCACTGCCATGCGCTCTGCTCTGCGGCAAATGCAACGCGCCACGTGCGTGTGGGCACTAATGGCATGACCACCTGGCAAAATAAAAGCAGTGAGGGGCGGCAAGGCTTCGTCCATGACATCCATCCAGTGTTCGAGTTTCTCGACGTCACTTTCAAGAAGATCTGGCAATTGCATTTTAGATTTCTCTGGGTCGGCGGCTAAATGAGAGCCAATCGTGAAAAGGCGGTCTTGGATCTCTTGGAGTTGCGCAACATAAAGCAAATTGATATCTAGCGTACTGATCAGGCCGATGTACGAATTGAGTTCATCTACGGTGCCGTAAGCTTCTATGCGTACATCTCCTTTGGAGACGCGCGTGCCGCCAATAAGGCCAGTGCTGCCTTGATCTCCTTTTTTGGTGTAAATTTTCATGGTAGAAATTTATGCAAGACTAGAAAGCAAGCTTTCCAATTCTGTTTGTGTGTATTGCGCAGAAAGTATTTTCATCATGACCTCCTCAACAATGCTGTCTGGGCAAGAAGCACCTGAGGTGAGTACAATCTGAAGTTGATCGCTGTCTGGAAGAAAGCGCTCGGTTCGTTTCATTTCTTTGTGATGGTAATCGAAATGATGCAGGCCGTTGTCTTGGATTTCAGAGGCGTCTTTGATGTAGTAGGTCGGGAACTTTTGCTCGAGTAATTCTACTAAATGACTTGTGTTGGAACTGTTGTAGCCGCCGACTACAATGGCGAGGTCAGCTGCTTGTTCGAGCAAGCCGAGCGTTGCTGCTTGGTTGTCATTGGTGGCATAGCAGAGTGTGTCACGGGTGTCGGCCATGTAGGTTTTGATGTTTTCTTCACCGTGCAATTGGATGTAGCAACTTCTCAAATAATCTGTGATGGCTTGGGTTTCAGAGGCCAACATAGTGGTCTGATTCACCACGCCAATTTTTGACAAATGGATTTCAGGCTCAAAACCCTCACTCATTTTGCCTGCAAAAAAGACCAGCAGTTCAGTTGCTGATTTTTGGCCTAAAATGTAGGCGCCCAATACTTGTGCTTCTTTCATGTCTTTGACAATGAGCGCAGGGCCGTTGGCGACGGCATGTGAAAAAGTAGCGCGCGTTTCTTCGTGGTCGTGCTTGCCGTGAATGATAATGGTGTGTTGGGTTTCACCAAGTTTTTCTGAGCGGTTCCAGACTTTTTCTACAAAGGGGCAAGTGGTGTTGTAGGTTTGGATGTCGAGGCCTAAACTGGTGAGTTGTTGTTCGATTTCTAAAGTGGTACCGAAGGCCGGAATGAGCACGATGTCGTTTGGGGTAAGTGTATCAAACGCAATGAGTTGCTTGCCTTGGGTATCTTGTAAAAATTGGATGCCGTTGCCTGTGAGGTCTGCATTGACCGCCGGGTTGTGGATCATTTGACTGAGTAAGAAAATGCGCTTACCGGGATTCTCTTGCAGGGCTTTGTAGCTGCGCTCGATGGCGTTTTCTACACCGTAGCAAAATCCGAAATGTCGCGCAATCAAGAAAGTGAATTTGCCAATCTGAAGTGTTGTGGGGCTGAAATCCTTTTTGCGTGGATCGGCCAACTTGCGCTGTGCTTTGATTTTGCTAAGCAAAGGCGAGCGGTAAAATGCGGGTACTTCAAATTGTTTCATGTCAGTTGAACACTTTAGTGCGGCCTTTGGTTCGTTGCTTAATTGAGTTTACCTGGGTATTGCTCGAGGGCTACGCGCAAGCATTCCACGGCAGCTTTGAGGTGCGCTTGATCGAGTACGTAAGCGATGCGCGCTTCTTGCAAGCCTGCACCTGGTGTGGCATAAAAGCCGTTTGCGGGCGCCATCATGACGGTTTGTCCTTCAAAAGAGAATTCTTCCAACAACCACTGACAAAAATGCTCTGCGTTGGCAACTGGGAATTTAGCTACACAATAAAAAGCACCGCTAGGTTTTGGGCAAAAAACACCAGGAATGCTATTGAGTCCCTCGACCATAATATTGCGGCGCGCAACGTATTCCGCCACTACTTCATCAAAATAGCTCTGTGGGGTATCTAAGGCGGCTTCAGCGGCAATCTGATCTACTGTTGGTGGCGACAAACGCGCTTGTCCGAATTTCAGGGCAGCAGCCATGAATTCTTGGTTTTTTGAAATCAGGGCGCCAATGCGGGCACCACACATCGAGTAGCGCTTAGAAACGGAGTCAATCATGACTACATTTTGCTCGATGCCTGTGAGGTTCATGGTAGAGTAGGGCTTGGCTCCGTCGTAACAGAACTCGCGGTAAACTTCGTCGGCAAATAAGAAGAGGTCGTGTTTTTGAACGATGTCGCGGAGTTGCTCGAGTTCTTGCTGGGTATAGAGGTAGCCAGTTGGGTTGCCAGGGTTGCAAATAATGATGGCCTTGGTTTTGGCAGTAATTTGCGCCTCGATTTGCGCCACCGGTGGGAGTGCAAAACCATTTTCAATATGAGAAGTAACTGGAACAACCTTGACGCCAGCCATGACCGCAAAGCCATTGTAGTTCGCGTAAAAAGGTTCCGGAATAATGACTTCGTCGCCGGGGTTGCAAGCGGTCATGAGGCCAAAGATCAGCGCTTCTGAACCACCTGTGGTAATGATGATGTCTTCTGTCTGGACAGGAATGCCTTGTTTTTGATAACTGAGCGCCAATTTTTGACGGTAAGATTCAAAGCCCGCAGAATGGCTGTATTCGAGTACCTGCTGATCGAGGTTGTGAATGGCCTCGAGTGCTGCGTCTGGGGTGTGGATATCGGGCTGACCGATATTGAGGTGGTAAACTGTTTTGCCCGCTTTTTTGGCGGCTTCCGCATAAGGAACCAATTTGCGAATTGGCGAAGCGGGCATGTCGATGGCTTTTGAAGCTAATGAAGGCATTTGTTAAATTTTAGTGCTCAAAATTAAGCAAACTTTTTTTTGTAGATTTTTTTTATTTGATCACAAATAATCTATATATTCGCTGAACTAAACCCTAAAAGTCGCCTATAGATCAAATTTACCTTTAACCGCCGAAACCAATTTCAGCACAAAAGTGTAAACTATGATCTTATCTCAATTAAGCGATTCTCAGCTCATCCAATCTTACGTTGCCGGTAAAGAAGAAGCCTTCGCACAGCTCTTGTCGCGTCATCAAGAAGCGATATTTAAGTTCATTTACAATAAAGTAAAAGACGCCGAACTCAGCAACGACCTCTTTCAAGAGACCTTCGTAAAGGTCATTCAGAAATTAAAATTAGGCGCCTACAACGAAGAAGGTAAGTTTTTGCCTTGGGTTTTGCGCATTGCACACAACCTCGTGATTGACCATTTCAGAAAAATAGCCAAACACCGCATGATCTCCGAGCGCCATTCTTGGTCAGCAGATTACAATATTTTTCACCGCATTGCCAGTGAAGACGCCAATTTTGTGCAAACCACTACTGCAGAGGAAATCGCCGAACAACTGCATGCCATGATGGCTCACCTGCCGGAAAGCCAGCGCGAAATGATCTATATGCGCTTGTTTGAGGAGCGTTCTTTCAAAGAGATTTCGGAGTCTGAAGGCGTGAGTATCAACACCGCTTTGGGCAGAATGCGCTATGCTTTGCTCAATTTGCGAAAAATGATCGACGAACACGCGCTTACCATGGAGCTTTCTTAGTCCAATTCAAATTTGCTGTGTATCTTTGTGAGACACGTTTGAATTATGTTTGAGAATCTTACCGATAAGTTTGAAAGAGCCTTTAAAGTCCTCAAAGGACAAGGCCAAATTACCGAAATTAACGTAGCTGAAACGCTCAAAGAAGTGCGCCGCGCCTTGCTAGACGCCGACGTTAGTTTCAATACAGCCAAGCAATTTACCAACACCGTCAAAGAAAAAGCGTTAGGTAAAGACGTTCTAAACGCCGTCTCTCCTGGGCAGCTCATGATCAAAATTTGCCACGAAGAACTCATCGAGCTCATGGGTGGCAACGAGGTGGAAATCAACCTCAAAGGTGCGCCAGCGGTCATCCTCATGTCCGGTTTGCAAGGTTCTGGTAAAACCACCTTTACGGGCAAGCTTAGTTCTTACCTTCAAAACAAAAAAGGCAAAAAAGTATTGCTCGTTGCCTGCGACGTCTACCGCCCAGCGGCTATAGACCAATTGCACGTACTCGGCGAGCAGCTTTCCATTGAAGTATTTTCCAATAAAGAAGAAAAAAATCCGATTGCCATTGCACAGGCAGCTATAGCCCATGCCAAAAGCAATGCGTTCAATGTTGTTTTGGTCGATACCGCCGGTCGTTTGGCTGTCGATACCCAAATGATGGACGAAATCGCTGGGCTCAAGCAAGCCTTGCAACCCTCCGAAACGCTTTTTGTAGTAGATTCCATGACGGGTCAAGATGCCGTCAATACCGCCAAAGCCTTCAACGAGCGCATTAATTTTGATGGGGTAGTGCTCACTAAGCTCGACGGCGATACCCGCGGTGGTGCAGCGCTTTCAATCAAAGCAGTTGTCAATAAGCCCATCAAATTCGTCGGTACCGGCGAAAAAATGGATGCTTTGGATGTCTTCTATCCCAAAAGAATGGCAGACCGCATCCTCGGGATGGGCGATGTCGTTTCCTTAGTAGAGCGCGCACAAGAACAATTCAACGAAGAAGAAGCCCGTCGCTTGCAAAAGAAAATCATGAAAGATCAATTCGATCTCAATGACTTTTTAGCACAGCTCCAACAAATCAAAAAAATGGGCAACGTCAAGGACCTCATGGGCATGATCCCAGGTATGGGCAAGGCCATGAAAGACGTCGACATCCCAGACGACGCCTTCAAAGGCATTGAGGCCATTATTTTATCCATGACACCCAAAGAAAGAGCCAATCCTGGTTTACTCAATCCTTCTCGCAAAAACCGCATCGCCAAAGGAAGTGGCACCAATATTCAAGAAATCAATAAGTTGCTCAAGCAATTCGAAGACATGCGCAAAATGATGAAACTCATGAGTAACCCGCGCAACATGATGGGCATGATGAGCAAACTCAAAGGCATGGGCGGTATGCCAGGCATGTAACATATGGAAAACCAAAATCCATCGGATTGGTATGCGCCAAAACCCGTGCTCGAAAAGGTCAAGGTTCAGAGCAATTGGGGCCTGACGCTTTTTTCTGTTTTGTTGTTTGCCCTTAGTTTCCTTTACATCTTCTCCGACGAGCTCGATTTTGTGTTCTATTTGGTTACGGTACTTTTCTTACACGAAATGGGCCATTACCTGCTCATGAAACAATTCAAATACGAAGACATGCGCATGCTGTTTATTCCGCTCATGGGTGCGTTTGTGCAGGGCAGCAAGAAGCAATACTCTCAAAAAGAAAGTTTTTTAGTGATTGCAGCGGGGCCTTTTCCGGGCGTTGTAT
>JBFYPV010000144.1:0-15024 GCA_041303085.1 Crocinitomicaceae bacterium | reverse complement strand
TCATGTACTCGACGTGCTTGGTGTGGATGTAAGCTTCTAGGCCCATTGCCTTGCGCATGATGAGCAAAAGCGTTTGTACCATAGCAAAACCAGAGAATACCGCACCTGCCACAAAGTATGGAGGGAAGATTGTGGTGTGCCATCCTGGAATAACCGATGTAGCAAAGTCAAAAGATACAATAGAGTGAACAGAGAATACAAGTGGCGTTGCCAAACCGGCTAATACCAATGAAACCAATTCAAAGCGATTCCAGTGCTTAGCGCGGCCAGACCAACCAAAAGAAAGGATGCTATACATCTTTTTAGCTAATGGTTTCTTAGCGCGGTCGCGGATGGTGGCGAAGTCAGGAATAAGACCGATGTACCAGAAAACAAGTGATACAGAAAGGTAAGTAGAAATCGCGAATACGTCCCAGAGTAGTGGTGAGTTGAAGTTAACCCATAGTGAACCGAATTGGTTTGGAATCGGCATTACCCAATAACCAACCCATAAACGACCCATGTGAATGAGCGGGAACGTACCGGCCATAAATACCGCAAAGATGGTCATGGCTTCCGCAGAACGGTTGATCGCCATACGCCATTTTTGACGGAATAAGAGGAGTACTGCGGAGATGAGTGTACCGGCGTGACCAATACCTACCCACCAAACGAAGTTGGTGATATCCCAAGCCCAGCCAATTGTTTTGTTCAAACCCCAAACACCGATACCGGTGCCGAGTAAGTACATGATGCTTCCTACACCGTAAAGACCGATAACGAGCGCTATCCCGAAAAGGATATACCACATTTTAGGTGCTTTGTCCTCAATCGGACGACAAACATCTTCTGTTACGTCATGATAGGTTTTGTGACCTAAAATGAGGGGCTCTCTGATTGCTGCTTCCTTTTGCATTGCAGTAGTTTAATTGAATAATAATTAATGATGAGCTTTTTCAGCTACTTGAATATGATCGAGCAATGAGTTGTCTTCGTTGCGCACTTTTACTTGGTACCAAACGTTCGGCTTCACACCTACTTCTTCGAGTGCTTGGTAGGCACGAATGCCTTCTGATTTCTCGCGAATCATAGATTTGAGGTCGTTCCAGTCTCCTACAACGATGGCGTTGGTAGGACAAGCATCAGAACAAGCTGTAGCGAATTCGCCATCGGCAATCACGCGCGCTTCTTTCTTCGCAACCAATTTAGTCGCTTGAATGCGTTGCACACAAAGTGAACATTTTTCCATGACACCACGTGTACGAACTGTAACGTCTGGGTTGAGTACCATACGGCCGAGGTCGTCTTGTGCAGGGTTAACTTCCGTAAACTTCTTGTATGAAGGATAGTTGAACCAGTTGAAACGACGTACTTTGTATGGGCAGTTGTTGGCACAGTAACGGGTACCGATACAACGGTTGTAAGCCATTTGGTTGAGACCTTCATTGGAGTGCGTTGTTGCAGCTACCGGACAGACCGTCTCGCATGGTGCGTGGTTACAGTGGTGACACATCAAAGGCATGTGTACAACAGATGGGTTCAAGGCAGGAATCTCAGCTTCGTCATAGCTGAATGTTTCTTTGTTTGCTTTTGTACCTACTGCTGCCTCTTCGTTAGAAGCAAAGTAGCGGTCAATGCGCAACCAGTGCATTTCACGGCCACGACGTACTTCGTCTTTACCAACAACAGGAACGTTGTTTTCTGACTGACATGCAATCAAACAAGAGCCACAACCGATACAAGAAGATAGGTCGATAGAGATACCCCAACGGTGACCAATTTTCTCAACAGGGTGCGCAGCCCAGAGGTCAAACTCTGACATTGGCGCCTCAACGTGCTTGCCGTGTTTGTCTAGCTTTTGAAGCATGTGCGGCGCGTTGAACGCTTCTCTTTCTTTGTTTTTAAAGATAGAGAGGGTAGTTTCGCGAACGATGGAATCACGACCCATTACGGTGTGGTGAATTTGCGTTGCGGCAATTGGGTAAGTACCTTCAGCAGCAGTAATTTTGGCTGCAGCGCTATAAACGAAAGTAGCTCCGGTTGTAACCATTCCGAAGACATTTGCACCAATTGGTGTTGGTTTGCCATCGGCAGTTTGAACGTGCCCACCGTATTCTTTGGTTTGGAAAGCTGCCTTACCGATATTTTCACCGTTGGCACCACGACCATAACCCAAAGCAATACCAATTGTTTTTGGCGCTTGACCCGGTAAAGGGTAAACAGGTAGTGTCACTGATTTTCCGTTAACGGATACAGTTGCTAAATTCAAGCCATGTTCTTGGTCGTAGGTAGTGGCGTATTTGCCTTCCATTTCGACTGGGTTCATGGTAATGTAGTTATCCCAAGTTACTTTGGTAACTGGATCTGGCATTTCTTGCAACCATGGGTTGTTGGCGAAGTCGCCGTTTCCGATAGCCGCTTTTTGATAGAATACGACTTCTACGTCGGCCGACTTTGGTAGGTCTTTAACCGGTACAGCAGTAAATGCAAGGGCAGCTGGTACTACAGGGACTGCAGTACAGCTGTTGTGTGTAAGGTAATTGAAGTCGCCAGTTGGGTTCATCGCAGCAAAAGTAGCCTTGATGTAGTCGTAAGCAACAGCGGAGTCTTGACCACCGCGCGTTGCGCTACCATTCCAAACGAGCAATGATTCTAAAGCACTAGCTGTATTGTGTAGTGGGCGAATCGTCGGCTGACCAATTGCGTATTCACCAGCTTTAGCGGCGAAATCTGACCAGTTTTCTAATTGGTGATGATCTGGGCAAACAAAAGTACAGTTACTTGCTGTCTCGTCTTCAAAAGAAGAGATGGCAACAGTTGTAGGGATTTGCTTCAAGCCTTTTGCAAAAGCAGCGCCGTTTGGCATGCTGTACACAGGATTGACACCCATCATGATGAGGACCTCAGGACCTTTGCCAGCAGCAACTGCAGCAGCTAACTTAAGTGCTTTTGCATCTTCTGATTGGTGAAGGTTGATGGTATTTGCTAAATCGATGGTTGAACCGTATGCACCTAGAAGGTTGTTGAGTTCGTTAGCAAGTTGCTGAACACCAGTATGGTTTGAACCAGCAACAACTAATGATGATTTTTTAGATTTTTTGAGTGCTGCTACTGCTTTGTCTGCAGCTGCTTTCCAAGAGCCACCTGTAGCCGCTTTGCCTTGCACTGCTTTGATCATGTAAGAAAGCACTGCTGCTTCTTCAGATGGTTTGATCATGCTGCGTACGTCGGCATTTGAACCAGTAACAGAAAGAACTGACTCAAATTGGAAGTGCTTAGACATCCACTCCCCTTCTGGGTTGCGGGTTGCACCGTATTGTACGGCGAATTCAGTTGGCAACAACCAAGTGCTCAAGAAGTCTGCCCCTACAGAAACGATTGTTTTTGCTTTGGAGAAGTCATAGCCTGGAATGATGCGTGCTCCGAAGTTGAGCATATTAGCCTCACGCATTCCTGCATAAGAAATGGCGTCGTATTGAATGTGTTCAAACTTAGATCCGCCTTCACCGTTCAACTTGGTTGCCATTTCTGAGATGGCACGCTGAATAGATGGTGAGATTACGGTGTTAGAAAGTAAAGTTACTTTTTTGGCCGAAGCGATTGCTTTAGAAATGCTTGCATCTACGCTAGACCAACTTGCCTTTTGACGTTTTGCTAAAGGATTTGCCAAACGAGCGGAGTCATAAAGACCAAGAACAGATGCAATGATTTGTGGATTGGTTCCGCCTTTTGTGAAACCAAAATCTTTATTGCCTTTGATGAAAATTGGTCGACCTTCACGCGTTTTAACCATGATGCTCGCGTATGAAGCGCCATCATAGTAAGTACTCGCATACCAAGTTGGCATACCAGGCGTTACGTTTTCTGGTTTAACCGCGTAAGGAACAACTTTGGTTACTGGCGCCTCACAAGCTGCCAAAGTAGCGGCAGCAACAGAGAATCCGAGAAACTTCAAGAAGTCGCGACGAGCTGTAGAAGACTCGGCAAGATTTTCATCTGCTAAGAAATCTTCAACGCTTTGTTGGTTTGGAAATTCTTGATCTTTGTTCTTGATGAACTCAGGAGTTTGCTTGAGTTCGTCAATACCTTTCCAATATTTTTTTGACATTTCCATGGTCTTATTTCGACAAGTATGGTTATTACTTAATTAATAGTGGCATTTTGCGCATTCCCAACCGCCAAGTTCGTTGACTGTTACTTTACCGTCGTCATTGAGGTATTGTGCGTAAAGTTTAGGATCTTTTTTGAGGCGACGGTGGATTTCGTCGTAGTAGGCGTTTTTACCGTTTCCGATAGCGACGTCTTTTTTACCGTGACACTCGATACACCAACCCATTGTAAGGGTTTTGCGCGTGAGTTTGATATTGCCTTCAATTTTGTTGAGTTCTTCTACCGGTTGAACTTTTACAGTTTCTACCTGCTGGGTCATGTCGCCGTGACACTGCTTACAGTCTAGGCCACCAACAACAACGTGCTGAGAGTGATTGAAATAAACGTGCTCTGGCAAAACGTGTACTTTATTCCAAACAATTGGTTTGGTTTTACCGGTGTATTTCATGCCTTCTTTGTCCCAACCTGCTGCTGCGTAGATTTTCTTGATCTGACCTTCGAAAGGTTTGCCTGCGCCATCGATTTGTTTGTGACAGTTCATACAAACGTTCACAGAAGGAATACTTGCAGATTTTGATTTGGTAACGGTGTTGTGACAGTATTTACAGTCGATACCATTGATGCCAGCGTGTTGGCTGTGCGGGAAGGCGATTGGTTGCGAAGGCTGGTAACCTTCCATGATGTTGATTGAGTACAATGATTGGAACAACGCCACAATGATAGAAATCACGACAACAAGCGTGGTAAGACCAACTTGTAAGCGGTACTTCCAAGCCAATGCGCGCAATTCTTCGCCGTAGGTCATTTTTTCTGCTTCGGCTTCGTCTTCTGAAGTTGCGATTTTGAGCTGACGACGCACGCCACCAACTGCCATAATGATCACGACAAAAATGACACCCATGATGAGCCAAACCCAAGAATTTGTTTCTTCTTCAACTGGTGTTTGCGTGGTAGGGTCACCTGGGTTTTGAGTTTTAGGATCGCCACCTGCACCAGGTTCAGGCTGTGCGTCAACCCAATCCAAGATAGCGTCGATGTCTTCTTTTTTGAGGTCTGGGAACGCAGACATGGCCGTTGGAGACCATTTAGAAACCTCGGCAGCATACGGATCGTTGGCTGCGGCAGTTTGCCAGTTGTTTACCCATTGGTAGATGCTACCTTCTTTGGCGCCGCCGGCTGCCCACTTTGCTTTGACACCCGCTAATTTGGGGCCAGTTGAGTTTTTGTGGGGCATGTGACAGGTGGCACATTTGGCTTTAAACAAGCCTTCTCCTTGCGCTGAGGCAAAATTTGAGAATGCAGCAAAGCTGAAAATTAGTGCGGCAAAAGCCAAAGATTTGATGCGCTTAAGCGACTGAATGTTAGATATTTCCATGTAAAAAATTACTAATTCACTCTTTAAAATTGGGCGGAAAAACCGCTTTTTATCGGCAGCAAAATTAAAGCAAACAAGGCAGTTTATGACATTTTGATGACAAAAATTAGGGTCTTCGTGTTAATTTAAAATGAATCTAAATAAGGATTTTGTGTTGCCGAATTTTCTCATTTACTTTGTAAGCATGAAAGGCCTACGCTCTATCGTTTTTATCAGCTTATTTTACAGCAATTTGCAGGCGCAAATCCAATTGATTGCCGATCCGCGCATCGACCAAAAGGTCGCCGCCAAGAACAGCAAACTCATGCCGGGCTACCGCGTTCAACTCTGTTTTGATTCCGACAAAAGTGTCATCGACCAAACCAGAGCACAATTTGTGAGTGAATATCCGAAAATTGATACCTATGTGCGCTTCGAAGCACCCAACTTTAACCTAATGGTTGGCGATTTCAGGACCCAAAAAGAAGCTGAAGAATTAGTAGAACGCATCCGTGGGCGCTATCCGCTCACAATTGTTCACAAAGAGCAAATCAATTTGCCGCGCATCGACTAAGCAGTCGTTACTGTCCAAATCAATCAAATTGCTTCCAGCCCTGCGCACGCAAGGTAACTGCAGAACCCGAACGATCGATGTAATAAGTACCGTCTGCCGCATTTGTGATGTGGCCAATGATGCTGAAATTAGGATTGGACTGTATGAGCGCTACGTCTTTCTGATCTATCGTAAAGAGCAATTCGTAATCTTCGCCGCCATTTAAAGCACACATGCTCGGATCCAAATTGAAATCAATGGCCACCATAGAGGTTTTGGCATCAATTGGCAATTTTTCATCATAAACATGGCAACCTACTTGGCTCGACTTGCACAAATGCAAGACTTCACTCGCTAAACCATCTGACACATCGATCATTGAAGTCGGTTTGACACCCAAGTCTTTCAAAAAGCGAACGACATCCAGGCGCGCCTGCGGTTTGAGTTGTCTTTGGAGGATGTAATCGTGACCGTCTAGGTCTGGTTGGATATTCGGGTTGGCTTTGAACACTTCTTTTTCGCGCTCGAGCACTTGCAAGCCCATGTAGGCGCCTCCTAAATCGCCGGAAACCACCAAAAGATCGTATTCTTTGGCGCCGGAGCGGTAGCAGATGGCCTCTTGTTCCGCTGTACCAATAGCTGTAATGCTGATCATGAGCCCGCTTTGCGAAGAAGTGGTGTCGCCTCCAATGAGGTCGATGTTGTAGTCTGCGCAGGCAGATTTGATGCCGTCGTACAATTCTTCGAGCGCCTCTACGGAAAAGCGATTCGATACCGCCAAACCAACAGTGATTTGCTTGGGTGTGGCATTCATAGCGCAAATATCCGAAGCATTGACAGCAACAGCCTTGTAGCCTAAATGCTTTAAGGGCATGTAACTCAAGTCAAAATGAACGCCTTCTACCAAAAGATCGGTGCTCACTACTTGACATTGCCCATTACCGATGTCGATAACTGCAGCGTCGTCTCCAACGCCGAGAAGTGTTTCGGGGTGTTGGGTTGTTAAGTCTTTGGTCAATAAATCGATGAGGCCAAATTCACCTAAATCGGAAAGTTCTGTGCGTGTGTCGGACATGGTCAGTATTTTTTCAAAGTTACTGCAAATAAAAAAGCCCCCAAGCGGAGGCTTTTTTTTGTTGGCCCACTAGGGCTCGAACCTAGACTCTTCTGAACCAAAATCAGACGTGTTGCCAGTTACACCATGGGCCAATAAAAGTGCATCTTTCAATGCGAGTGCAAAGTTAAGAAGTTTTTTCTTCTCGGCAAATAGCTCGAGAAAAATTTTTTAGTCCGATTATTCTTAAATTCGCATCTACATTATTTACTATTAAATTGTGCGCATGACTTACTCAAAATGGAACGCATACCTTGGTTGGCTTATTTTTGCAATTGCCTCGGCTGTTTACCTCATGACCATCGAATCTACTGCAAGTCTCTGGGATTGTGGTGAATACATTACTGCTGCTTATAAATTAGAGGTTGGTCACCCACCGGGCGCACCACTATTTATGGTACTCGGACGCTTGTTCTCCTTTTTTGCTGCACCAGAGAATGTAGCGGTTTATATCAATGCACTTTCTGCTATTTCTAGCTCTTTGACCATCTTATTTATGTTTTGGTCACTGACACTTTTGATTAAAAAAATTGTTTTAAAGCAAGGTGACGACCTTTCAGGCGGCACACAAATCGCCATTTTCAGCGCAGCCGCTGTGGGTTCTTTGGCTTACACCTTCTCAGATTCATTCTGGTTTTCAGCCGTTGAGGGCGAGGTTTACGCCATGGCATCTTTGTTTACAGCTGTTATTTTTTGGGCCATTCTCAAATGGGACGAAGAAATGGAATTCATTCAGCACGGTTCTAAACTTTCAGATTTGCGTCCGAATCGTTGGTTATTATTGATATTCTTTATGTTGGGCCTCGCTATTGGAGTCCACTTACTCGGTATCTTGGTTGTTCCGGCTATTGGTTACATGATTTACTTCCGCACACAAGAGCAAGTCAGTATCAAAGGCCTACTATTAACAGGCGTTATTTCCATAGTTGCACTCGGCTTTATCCAAGAAGCGGTTATTCCGGGCAGTATCGCTATGGCTTCTAATTTTGAGGTTTCCTTTGTCAATAGCCTTGGCTTACCATTTTACAGCGGCACCATTTTCTTTTTTATATTACTCATCAGTGCTTGCCTATATATTGTTCGCTACGCACACCGTGCCGGCAAAACCATTCTGTACAATGCCATGATGGGCTTGGTGATGTTGCTCATTGGCTATGGTTCTTTTGCCGTGATCGTGATCCGCTCAAACGCTAATACACCACTCGACGAAAACGACCCAGAAAACTTAGTGACACTCCACTCCTACCTCAAGCGCGAACAATACGGCTCTGCACCAATTCTTTTTGGCCCGCACTGGAATTCCTTCCGCAATGGCGAAGAAATGACCGAAGATGGTCCTAAAATCTTAGATCGTTCTGCTTGGAAAGACCTTTCTGCCTATTTCTTGCGCCGCTTTGTCGTGATCGAAAACGACGTAGAGGTCAAAGCTTTTGCCAGTGAAACAGAGGCTGAAGCATGGGTAAAAGCCAATAAAGGTGCCTACAGCATTGAAGAAAAGTATTACGAAAGTAATGCGAGCATTCGCCAGGGTGCGGTGGCCACTTATTCCCAAACTACCTTCTTCCCGCGTATGTACAACGGTGAAGGATCGGGTGCGGCTTTGCACAGACAACTTTATGCCAAATGGTCTGGCTACAACGAAAACGACGGCACGAGCACAGAAATTGGTCGCGACGGCAAACGCCTCCCTACTTTTGGCGAAAACCTCACCTACTTCTTCCGCTACCAAGTCAACTTTATGTACATGCGCTATTTCATGTGGAATTTTGCTGGTCGCCAAAACGACTTGCAAGGCCACGGCGACAACATGCACGGCAACTGGCTTTCTGGCATTTCTTTCCTAGATGAAGCACGCTTGGGTAGCCAAGAACACGCGCCATATTACACGCAAGAAAACCCAGGGCGCAATACCTACTTTATGTTGCCGCTCATCCTAGCGCTACTTGGCCTCGTTTTCCATTACCGAAAAATGCCAAAAGATGCCTTTATCTTGACCTTAGCCTTCTTGTTTACAGGACTCGCTATTGTCGTTTACCTCAATCAAAAGCCTTACGAGCCGCGCGAACGCGACTACGCTTACGCAGGTTCCTTCTACTTCTTTGCCATGTGGATTGGCATTGGCGTTTATGCCATTTTTGATTTGCTCAAAAAATACCTCAAAGAAAGCAAAGTGCGTGCAGGCATTGCCACAGCACTTGGTTTAATTGTTCCGGTCATGATGGGGTCTCAAAACTGGGACGACCACGACCGCAGCGGCAAAACAAGCGCCCGCGACCTCGCCCACAACTACCTTGAGTCTTGTGGCAAAAACGGCATCCTCTTCACCAACGGCGACAACGATACCTTCCCGCTTTGGTATTTGCAAGAAGTGGAGGGCAAGCGCACAGATGTACGCGTATGTAACCTTTCTTTAATGGGCACCGACTGGTATACCAACCAGATGAAACTCAAAACTTATGAGTCTGATCCGCTGCCGATCAAGTTTAGAGAAGATCAAATCCTGATGTATGCAGGCAACACCGATCAGGTCTACTTCATGCCTTTGCTGCAGTTATTTTCTCAAAACCTTTCGGATACCATTATCAAAAAAGTACTCGATCTGCGCTTAAAGCACAACCCATCTGAAGCCAAAATGGCTGCAGGATATTTTGACCAACGCGCACAAGTCCTTTTTGCTGACGTCGTAGCCAAATCACCAGAAGCAGAGCTCCTCAAGACGCAAATTGCCTCCACAGACTCTACCAACATGATTGCGGCTACCATCGACAAATACCAGAAAGTATTCCAACTTTTTGAAGCGGCAAGAAACGGGCAAGTAGAATTCAAAAACAACACCGGCCAAGACCTCCAAGAGCTCCTCGAACAATACGAGCGCATTTGGTCTGCCGTTGATTTTGCTGACGCCATGGCCTTTGTACGCGACGACGCCAACATGATCACCGACGAGCAAAACAAATTCAGCTTCTTCCCTTCGTCTAAATTTGCCTTGAAGGTGAATCGCCAAAACGCAATTGCATCAGGTGTCTTGAGTTCGAAAACGAAAGCAGCTAATGTCGCAGATGAAATCGTCTTTGAATTTGATCCAGAGCGAACACAAGCCCTCCCGCGCGACGAAGTCATGATGATGGACGTCGTGGCCAACAACGATTGGAAACGCGGCATCTACTTCTCTAGCAACCGCGGCTCTTCTTTCTCTATCGCGCTCTTGAGTGCTGGTTACATCAAGCAAGTCGGAATGGCCTACGCCTTAACGCCTGCCAAAAAAGAACCTGCGCTAATGGACGTCGATCAAATGGAGAAAAACATGCTCGAGACCTACATTTTTGGCGACATGGCCAACCCGAATGTACTCACCGACTACTACGCGCGCCGCCACACCATTCAGTACCGTGCCAATTTCTTATTGCTCGCAGAGCAACTCTACGCACTCGGACGCAAGAACGAAGCCATCAAAGTACTCGATCGTTCCATGCAAATCATGCCTGAAGAAACCGTCATGGACTACGGAGATATCAACCCAGTTGACCCCTTCAATTCTTTGAACTACAACAAAGCACACAACCAATTCATGTTCCAAGGTCAAGATATCAGACCACTCAATGCAGGTATCTTACATGAATTTGTACAGCTTTACTACTTGCTCGGGCAAACTAAAAAAGCCGAAGCGTTGGGTCAAAAAATCCTCGAAAACTATCAAACGGTTGTTGCTTACTTTGAACACAGCGACGTCGAGATAGCCGGCAACGAAGAAAACGCAGAAGACCTCATTGCCGTTGCAGATGCACTATTAAAGATGCGCACAACGGTTAAAGAAACGAACAAAGCTGGCTCGGCCTTTACGCGTTCTCTTGAGAAAACCATTCAAGTGCTTTACAAAAAAGTCTTGCCACGCATTTACAGCGGTTTAGACGCCTTGGCCTCTGAAAATGGTGAAGCAGGCGATGGCCTTTACTCCAATCGCTTGGCCAACCTGCAGTTGTACATGGGCGCCCTAGCCGAACACCACGGCCTCGTCAAAGCACCTGTGGTGAATCGCAATACGCTACCAAGTGAGCCTTCAAATATCGACGTCAATTCCCTGGCCGCGCCAGGGCAAGCCACCGACACCAATCGCATGATGCAATAGACCCAAGATGCGCTATTTTTTCCAACACCTGATAGAAGCATTTCATTTGCCACTGAAAAATCCGGTGTTGGTTTTTTCTATCCTCCTTTTCATCATTTTACTCTCGCCGATTGTACTGCGTAAAATGAAAATTCCCGGAATCATTGGCCTCATTCTTTCTGGTGTTTTAATTGGGCCAAATGGACTAGGTTTGATCGGGGAGCGCACCATGGAAGCAGAAGGTAGTATCAAGTTGTTTGCTACAATTGGGCTGCTTTATATCATGTTTATGGCGGGGCTTGAACTCGATTTACGGCAATTCAAGCGCTATTTCCATAAAAGCTTAGGTTTTGGCTTCCTGACCTTCATCATTCCGCTCGCTTTGGGCTATCCGCTGTGTACAGAAATCCTGCACCTTTCTCCTCTAGCCGCTTTACTCACAGCAAGTATGTTCTCCACACATACGCTTGTGGCCTACCCCATTGTAAGCAAGTTTGGACTCACAAAGCATCCGGCCGTCGCCATTACAGTGGGCGGTACAATTCTAACCGATACAGCAGTCTTGATTATTTTGGCAATCATCTCAAGTGCTTCGGAAGGCAATTTGGATTTTAGTTTTTGGATGCGCTTGCTCACTTCATTATTGATGTTTTCACTCATCATGTTTTTTGTCATTCCGAGAATTGCAAGATGGTTTTTTAGTAAACTCGACAGTGAAAAGACATCCCAATACATCTTTGTTTTATCCGTTGTGTTTTTTGCCGCATTCCTTGCAGAGGTAGCAGGGGTTGAGCACATCATTGGTGCGTTCGTTGCTGGGTTAGTCCTCAATAAATTGATTCCGCACCACTCCACGCTCATGAACCGCATCGACTTCATCGGAAACTCCTTATTTATCCCTTTCTTTTTGATTTTTGTGGGTATGGTCGTGGATTACCGCGCTTTTTTCCAAGGTTCTTGGCCCTTAATGATTGCCGCTATCCTGACCACTTTTGCTATTTTTTCCAAATGGCTTGCCGCGCTGGCCACTCAACTCATCTTCAAACTCAGTCGAAACGAGCGCCAGATGATATTTGGACTCAGTACCGCACATGCAGCAGCAACACTTGCGATTATTATGGTTGGCTATAAAGATGGAGATGGCATCTTGAGCCTAAATATTGTCAATGGAACCGTACTACTCATCTTATTTACCAGCATGACTTCATCGTTTGTTACTGAGAATACTGGAAAGCGCTTACTACTCGACCTATCAGAAAATAGCGACCTCGATGACAACGAAATGAAATTGCGCAATAAGCACTTAATGGTTTCTATGAACGAGTTGAAGGGAAATGAAAGATTGCTCGATTTAGCGCTAATGGTTTCGGACCCACAAGTCATTAACCCCATTTCAGTAGTGAGCGTTTACCCCGATAACGAAAACGCCGAGCGCATGATCCGCAAATCAAGAAAGTCTCTTGAAGAAATCATCAAGCATTACTCTGGCCATGAATCTAAGTTAAATACCATTGCCACCATCGACCACAATTTATCCTCGGGTATTTCGAGAGTTTCTAAAGAGTTAGTTGCTGACATCGTTTTGGTAAATGACTCTTCAAATACCAACATCATCAAAAGGATGGTTGGCGATGACCGCGAACACTTGATGGCTAGCTGCGAGAAAACAATTTTCTTCTGTTCACTAGAAAAACCTAGCGTTTCTTATGAAAGAATTGTGGTGGTTGCTCCCCTCATGGCAGAACTAGAGCAAACATTTGTATTGTGGTCTGAGCGCTTACTCAGACTGGCTAAAGAATTGAAAATTCCTTTTCATTATTATGGCAGTACTTCTTCTTTCGAGCGAATTGAAAAAGTAGCACAAGCTAACAAAGTGGAAGCCGAACTCTATCTGCAGGAGATTGCAAGCCTCGACAACTTTTACCCTACCTATCAAAAGAAAACAAGCGACCTCATTTGTATTGTAGCTTGTAGAGCAGGCAGTGTTTCTTTCGATTCACAAATTGACCAAATACTACAAAACGTCAATATTGCATTCGAACACCAAGACTATCTACTCATCTATCCTGGATCTATCGGAAACGATCCTGCCTTTTCTAGTTACGACGATATCAATTCAGCCCCACTCGTGGCTGGGGTGGAAACCATCCAAAAAATTGGACGCGAAGTGGGGAATATATTCAAGAAGGGAAAAGACTAATCCTATGCTCAAAAAAAGCAAATCGGCTTATTGGCTCTATTTTCTTGGGGCTTATGTCGTTATCCAATTTATTTGGTGGGGCTATCACCTCATTCAGCTGAGTTCGTATATTCCACAACAAGACGCACAGCTCTCCAAGCGCGTAGGAATGGTGTTTGGTGAAGGCGCTGTGTTTTTGGTCATTCTCGCTTTTGGCATTTACCGCATCCGCAAGTCTATATCCAAGGAGCTCGCTTTTCAACAGCAACAGCAAAACTTTCTTTTGACCGTTACCCACGAACTCAAAACACCTATTGCCGCGCTCAAATTGTATATCCAGACCCTGCAAAAGCACAATTTACCCGAAGATAAAAAAGAAAAAATTCTCAACGGAGCACTCCAAGAAAACGAGCGCCTGAGCCAGCTCATCGAAAACATTTTGAATGCTTCTCGCGCCGAAAACAAGCTTTTTGCAATTCAAAAACAAAAGACAGAGTTAGTAGCACTCGTGAATTCGATCAAAGAGCGGTACCAAGCAAGATACCACGCTGGTCTCATTGATTTCATAGGCCCAGAAGAACTATTTGCAGCCGTTGACCTTCACATGCTGGATACTATTCTGGTGAACTTAATTGAAAACGCCATCAAATACGGCGGAACGCAACAACACATCACCATTCAGATGGAGAAGCTCGATCGCTTTGTTGCGCTTAAAATTGCCGATGAAGGGCCAGGAATTGACCCAGCAGAGCGCCTGCACATATTTGAAAAATTCTATCGCATTGGTTCTGAAGAAACCAGAAAACAAGCTGGTAGTGGGCTTGGGCTTTATATTGTCGCGGAATATGTGCGGTTACACAATGGCCAAATACGCTGCATTGAAAATATCCCTACGGGCAGTGTTTTTGAGCTAATTTTACCCATATGAACAAAAAAGTAGGCTTGATTATCCTCGATGGCTGGGGACTCGGAGATCAAAGCAACTCAGATGCCATTTTCAAGGCCAACACGCCATTTTTCGATTCTTTGATGGCCAAGTACCCTAATGCTACCCTACAAACCTCTGGCGAAGCCGTGGGCCTTCCCGAAGGGCAAATGGGGAATTCTGAAGTGGGGCATCTCAATATCGGCGCCGGACGCATAGTTTATCAAGAACTCACCAGGATCAATAAGAGCATCCGGGACGGCGAACTGCAAGGAAATCCTGTCCTCGTTGCCGCCTTTCAAAAAGCCAAGGAAGCCGGAAGAAAGCTCCACTTCATGGGCTTGGTTTCAGACGGAGGCGTGCACAGTTCACAGGCCCACCTGCACGCTTTATGCGAAATGGCCCATGCTCAAGGACTCAGTTCTTATTATGTGCACGCCATTACCGACGGTCGCGACTGCGATCCGAAGAGTGGTTTGGGTTTTATCCGAGCACTCGAAGCCGTTCTTGCCAAAAATAACGGTAAAATGGCCAGCGTAATTGGTCGTTATTATGCCATGGACCGAGACAAACGTTGGGAGCGTGTTGCCAAAGCCTACCACCTCATGGTGAATGGCACCGGAGAAAAAACCGACAGCGCTAGTGCGGCACTAGAGGCATCTTATGCCCAAGATATCACCGATGAATTTTTGTTGCCTCATCTCA
>JBFYPV010000143.1:0-7749 GCA_041303085.1 Crocinitomicaceae bacterium | reverse complement strand
GGTGACTGTAAAAAGCAAAATCTTCGGCCGTCATGCGCAAGCCTAATGTTTCAATTTGCGCGGCGCCTAAGGTATCTGCTAATATTCCTTTCACTTTTTGGGTGAGTGCAGGGTCGTTCATTAGAAAAGGATAACCCTCTCCGATAGTTACATTGATTTTTGCGCCAAATTGAGCGGCTACTTCACTTGCTTTTGCGTGAAGTTCATTTTTGACTGCTGCACGCCAGGTTTCGTCCATGGTGCGGAAAGTTCCTTTGACACTAGCTGTAGCAGTCACCACGTTGGTGCTGCCTAGGGCCTCAAAGCGGCCAAAGGTGAGCACTTGCGGAACAGTACTTGGGCAGTTTTCCTGTACAAATTGCTGACACGCTTGCATCCAGGTAATGGCTACATCAATTGGATTGATAAAACGCGCAGGCAAAGCGCCGTGGCCGCCAACGCCTTCTATTTCGACATGAATTTCGTCGCTAGAAGCCATGTACAAGCCTTCTTTCAAGCCAATCTTTCCAACCGGAAGTTCAGGATACACATGCAAAGCCACGAGCTCTTCAACCCTTGGGTTTTCAAGCACACCTGCGGCAATCATCAAGCTGGCACCACCCGGGTTTTGCTCTTCTCCTGGCTGAAAAATGAGCTTCACAGGGCGTTTGAGATTTTCTTTATACGCTTGTAAAAGCACAGCAGTACCGAGTAAAATACTGGTATGGACGTCGTGGCCACAAGCGTGCATCCAGCCTGGAACCTGACTTTTGTACGGCACCTCATTTTGCTCTTGAATAGGCAAGGCATCGAGGTCCGCACGCAAGGCCAAACAAGGGGCTTGAGGGTCGTGGTGTGCGGCAGCAATATGAGCAACTACACCCGTACCTGCAACACCCTTTTGGTGCGAAATACCATAAGTAGAAAGCACGGAACTCACAAACGCCATGGTTTCATACTCCTTGAACGAGGGTTCTGGGTGCATGTGCAGCTGGCGACGCCAAGCCACTATTTGTGGAACGAGCGCCTGGAGTTGTTGTTGGAGTTGCTCAGGGTTCATCTTCTTGAATGCCGGTATATCCCGCTAATATCAGTTGAAAAGAAACATAGGCCATCAAAAGACCAAAGATGAGCTTGACCCATGCTTCGGGTAAGCGCAAAGCGAGTTTTGAACCAAAAAATGCGCCCACAACAAAAGTACTTGCAATGACCAAACCAAAGCGCCAATTGACGTTGCCGCTGCGCCAGTAATTCATGACAGCCAAAAGAAGCACAGGTAAAGAAAGCATAAATAAGGAAGTGCCTTGGGCCTGATACTGCGAGAGCCCAAGTAAAAAAACGAGCGCTGGCACAATCACTACGCCGCCGCCAATGCCAACCAAACCGCTGAGCATTCCAGCAGCTAGACCAATGAGCGTGAGCAATAAAATGGTTTGTATCGACATCTTGGACAAATGTAAGAAGTTTTCGAGTTAATCGACCAATTGGTTGCAACCTCTGATGTCTGAGGCTTCCAAACGCCCCTCGAGTAAGAATCCTTGTGGGGTGAGTCGGCCGAGGTCATCGGTTTGGATGAACGCACAACTGTTTTGGTTGGCGAGGTCGATCACATTGACCCCACCCTTTTGACCAAAAGGCACCTCTTGAAAAGGGTCGTAGGCGTCGCGGATCCGGATTTGCATCCAGGGCGGACACGCAAAAGTTTGTGCTTGGAGGCAATACGCTTGTGAAAGCAGTTCGGTCATGCCGTATTCAGATAAGATTTGTGGCACGCCAAAACCTGCTTGAAGGATTTGATGCAGCGCAACCTTGGAAAGTTCTTGGCGACGTCCTTTCATGCCTCCCGTCTCCAAAATAAACGCCTCGGGCAGTTCAATTCCCGCCTCAGCTAAATCTAGCAAGGCATACGAAACGCCAAAAACAAAAGGTTTTTTACCCGAGCTGAGTGTTTTTTGGTACACTGCTTCTACCGCTTCAGGCTTACTCAGGTAATAACCCGAAAGCGCTGAGCCGCTCTTTTGAATGAGTTGGTCGACCATATAAATGAGGCTCGAGTCTCCGTTTTCTAGGTAGGAAGGCAGCAGCGCAATAAAAACGTATTCAGAAACAGGACCAAATACGCGTTCAAAACCGAGCGTCAACGATGCGTTATACCAACGGAGGTCGGTGATATGATGCTGACTTCTGAGTTGCTGCGTGGTGCCGCTAGAAAGAAAGGTCTGCTCTATGGCTTTTTCATGCTGAACAACGCTATGACTCTTGAAAAAGGAGATCGGTAAAAATGGTATTTCTTGTATGCTTTTGGGCTGTGCTTTACCCAAGATATCTACGTATTGGCGATAAACCGGAATTTGAGCGTATTGGCGCTCAAACGTGGCCAAGGCCGACGCTTCAAAGTTCGTTGCATCGATTTGCTGTAGATATTGCTGCGGGTCCACGGCACAAAGTTAAGCCTTAGCGGGCAGCAATCGCGAATAAATAGGTAATTTTGAACAAAGAAAATTTCAAGTTGTTGGACTTTATATCATGAAAAAAACAGGCGTTCTCCTCATTCAACTCGGCACCCCAGATTCACCAAGTGTATCTGATGTCCGCAGCTATTTATCCGAATTTCTCAATGACCCGCGCGTCATCGACATTCCTTACTTAGTGCGCAAAATCCTCGTCAACGGCATTATTGTTCCTTTTCGAGCGCCGAAGTCAGCCAAAATCTACAAAGAACTGTGGCAGCTCGGCGAAGGCGAATCTCCTTTGCTCACGCACAGCTTGAAACTACAAGCCTTACTTCAAGAAGCATTTGAGGGGCAAGACGTCACCTTTGAGTTGGCCATGCGCTACAAAAACCCTTCTCTCGATGTTGTTCTGGACCGCATGCACAAAGCCAACTACGACCGCATCATCATTTTACCGCTCTTTCCTCAGTACGCTTCGGCCTCCTCTGGTTCAGCGATCGAAAAAGCGATGAACATCATCCGCAAATGGTGGGTCATTCCCGAAATCAAAATCATCAGTCAGTTTTACGAAAACGACGGCTACCTCGACTCCATTGTAGAGAACGCCAAAAAATTCAACCTCCCTGACTACGACCACATTTTGTTCTCCTACCACGGCTTGCCGGAGCGCCAAGTCGACAAAGTCTACGATGGCTCAGACCTCTGCCAAGACCAACCTTGCGAAATCGCCATCAACGACCACAACAAATTCTGCTACAAAGCCACGTGTTACGCCACCACCCGCCTCATCGCAGCGCGTTTGGGCCTATCCGAAGACCAATACACCGTATGTTTTCAGTCCAGGCTAGACAAAAAATGGCTCACCCCTTTCTCCGATAAAGTCGTGGAAGAATGGGCCGAAAAAGGCGCTAAAAAACTGTTGGTTTTCAGTCCGGCCTTTGTTGCAGACTGCTTAGAAACCCTCATTGAAATCGGCGACGAATACCAAGAAATTTTTGAAGAAAAGGGCGGAGAAAAAGTTCAGCTCGTCCCGAGTTCAAATACCCACCCTCTATTTGTAAAAGGCCTGCAGCAACTTATTGAAAAAGAGCTGAGCTAAACCTTGAAATCGAATAGAAATCGACGTACATTTGCAAACTTATTTGAAGAAATGACTATGAATCAAACAGAAAAACTCACTTATAAAGTGAAAGACATCAGTCTTGCTGACTGGGGTCGCAAAGAAATCAAATTGGCAGAGGCTGAAATGCCGGGTCTTATGGCCTTGCGTTCAGAATACGGTAGCAGCAAGCCTTTGGCTGGTGCACGTGTTGCAGGTTGCTTGCACATGACCATCCAAACTGCCGTTTTGATCGAAACACTCGTAGAACTCGGTGCTGAAGTCACTTGGTCTTCTTGCAACATCTTCTCTACCCAAGACCACGCCGCAGCAGCTATTGCCGCAGCAGGCATTCCCGTTTTTGCTTGGAAAGGCATGAACGAAGAAGAATTCGACTGGTGTATTGAGCAAACTTTATATGCTTTTGAAGGCGGTAAAGCCCTCAACATGATCCTCGACGACGGCGGCGACCTCACCAACATGGTCTTTGACCGTTTCCCTGAGCTCACCAAAGACATCAAAGGTCTTTCTGAAGAAACCACAACAGGTGTTCACCGCTTGTATGAGCGCAAGAAAAACGGAACGCTCGTGATGCCAGCCATCAACGTCAACGACTCCGTTACCAAATCTAAATTCGACAACAAATACGGTTGTAAAGAATCTCTCGTAGATGCCATTCGCCGCGCTACCGACGTCATGATGGCCGGTAAAGTAGCCATTGTTTGTGGTTACGGAGATGTTGGTAAAGGTTCTGCAGCGTCTTTACAAGGTGCTGGTGCACGCGTCATCGTTACTGAAATTGACCCAATCTGTGCGCTACAAGCTGCCATGGACGGTTTTGAAGTGAAACCACTCGATAAAGTGATTCACCTTGCAGACATCATCGTGACTGCTACTGGCAACAAGAGCATTGTTGTTGGCCGTCATTTTGAAGCCATGAAAGACAAATCTATCGTTTGTAACATCGGTCACTTCGACAACGAAATCGATATGGCTTGGCTCAACAGCAACTACGGTGCTTCCAAAATGGAAATCAAGCCACAAGTTGACCTCTACAATGTCAAAGGCAACGATATCATCGTACTTGCAGAAGGCCGTTTGGTCAACCTCGGTTGTGCAACAGGTCACCCATCTTTTGTGATGTCTAACTCCTTCACCAACCAAACGCTTGCGCAACTTGAGCTCTGGAACAACAGCTCAAACTACGAAAACGACGTCTACACGCTTCCTAAGCACCTCGACGAAAAAGTAGCGCGTTTGCACCTCTCCAAAATTGGTGTAGAGCTCGAAACCCTTTCTACCGAACAAGCCGATTACATCGGTGTCACTGTAGAAGGTCCGTTCAAGCCAGAGCACTACCGTTACTAAAATCAGTATACTGCATCAAAAAAGGCGAGCCGTTGGCTCGCCTTTTTTTGTATGTCTTTGTTTGTGTCTTGAGCGCTAGAATATGAATTCGTTTGATCAGATGCGGTAACTCAATGCAAACTGCATCAGAGGCCCACCAACGCCTAATTCAGCTCCGACAGAAAAGTTATAGTCGATGAAATACCTGAAGCCGTAGCAAGCTCTGAATGAAACAGGGATGACGAAATTGGCGTCGTTCGGATTCTGGTCTACAAGCGTGTCATTTTGCCAAACGGCTCTTGTGCGAAAATTGCCGCCAAATGCCAAGCCAATGTATTGATCGAGACTCGGGTCGCGAGAACCTAGGTGCATGTCTACCCTAAATTGCGGGCGAAAACGCTGCTTTTGGATGCGGTAGGTCGTGCTTTGTACATCCCAGTTGCCGTTAAAGAAAATGCTATCGTTTCTGGTGTAACTCGCCTTTGCCATGCCGTACATGAGGTCCACACCGATGCTGACGTCGTCTGTGGCCATGTACATGAAACGAAAGCCAGACGGTGCCAAACCAGCATAATTTGGACTGATGTTATCGGGAATACTTTCTAGCGTGGGCATAGTCAAACGCAAAAAGTTTGGGTAGCCCGCATAGGCGTTGAGGATGACATTACCCCTAAAAAGACCTTGAGCTTGCCCCGCCATGCAGAACAAGCTCAAGATGAGTGAAAATAAGATTTTCATTTGAAGAAATTACGCTTCCATCAATTTGATGAGGTTGAGCGCTGAACCAGCTCTGAACCACTCAATTTGAGAAGCATTGTAGGTATGATTGACTTTGATTTGCTCCGACTGACCATTGCTGTGGGTAATTTGCAAAGTAAGTTGAGTATCTGGGGCAAATGCTTGCAAATCGATGAAGTCGAAGGTGTCGTCTTCTTGAATTTTGTCGTAGTCTGCTTCATTGGCGAAGGTAAGACCGAGCATCCCTTGTTTTTTGAGGTTGGTCTCGTGGATGCGTGCAAAAGATTTGACCAACACCGCACGGACGCCCAAATGACGTGGTTCCATTGCCGCATGTTCTCTAGAAGATCCTTCACCGTAGTTGTGGTCTCCGACAACAATTGAAGGAACGCCTGCCGCTTTGTAAGCGCGCTGTACTGCTGGTACTTCGCCGTATTCGCCCGTAAGTTGATTTTTGACTTTATTGGCTTGACCGTTAAAGGCGTTTTCAGCACCAATTAACATGTTGTTTGAAATGTTGTCGAGGTGACCACGGTAACGCAACCAAGGGCCCGCCATGGAGATATGGTCGGTGGTACATTTTCCTTTTGCTTTGATGAGCAAACGGGCACCAGTAATGTTTTGACCATCCCAAGTCGGGAAGTTCTCTAGTAATTGGAGGCGCTGTGAGTCTGGAGCAACGGCAATTTCTACGTGGCTACCATCGGCAGCTGGTGCTTGGTAACCGTTGTCTTCGACTGCAAAACCACGCGTTGGCAATTCGTCGCCAACTGGCGCTTCTAATTTCACTTGCTCACCTTTGTCGTTGGTGAGGGTGTCTGTCAGCGGATTGAAGCCGAGGTCACCAGCGATAGCCAAAGCGGCCACCATTTCTGGGCTCGTTACAAATGCGTGTGTATTTGGATTGCCATCGGCACGCTTCGAGAAGTTGCGGTTGAAAGAGTGAACGATGGTGTTTTTTTCTTGTTTTTCGGCGCCTTCGCGTGCCCACTGACCAATACATGGCCCACAAGCATTGGTAAATACTTTGGTGCCCATTTTTTCGAAGTCTGCGAGAATGCCATCGCGGTCTGCGGTGTAGCGCACCTGCTCAGAACCTGGATTGATCCCAAACTCTGCTTTCGGCGTAATGCCTTGCGCTACTGCTTGCTTCACGATAGAAGCTGCACGCGCTAAATCTTCGTAAGAGGAGTTGGTACAAGAACCAATTAAGCCCCACTCTACTTGCAAAGGCCAACCATTTGCGGTAGCTTCTGCACGCATTTTGGATACGGGTGTACCGCGGTCTGGGGTAAACGGACCGTTGATATGTGGTTCGAGTTCACTCAAATTGATTTCGATGAGTTGGTCGAAGTATTTTTCTGGTTCTGCGTACACTTCTTGGTCACCAGTAAGGTGCTCTGCAATGGCATCGGCAGCAGTCACTACTTCTTGACGGCCTGTTGCAATGAGGTAGCGACGCATTGATTCGTCGTAACCAAAAGTGGAGGTCGTGGCACCGATTTCAGCACCCATGTTGCAAATGGTTCCTTTTCCTGTACAAGACAAAGAAAGTGCGCCGTCGCCAAAATACTCGACAATAGCACCTGTACCGCCTTTCACGGTGAGGATATCGGCAACTTTCAAGATGACGTCTTTGGCGGAAGTCCAGCCGCTGAGTTTACCTGTCAATTTAACGCCAATTAATTTAGGGAATTTGAGCTCCCAAGCCATTCCGGCCATGACATCTACTGCATCTGCACCACCGACACCGATGGCCACCATACCCAAACCACCCGCGTTCACGGTGTGGGAGTCGGTACCGATCATCATGCCGCCCGGAAACGCATAGTTTTCTAAAACGACTTGGTGGATGATACCAGCTCCTGGCTTCCAGAAGCCAATGCCATATTTGTTGGAAATAGAAGAAAGGAAGTTGAATACTTCGTTGTTTTGATTGAGGGAGTCTTGTAAGTCCTTGCTCGCACCTACTTTGGCTTGAATGAGGTGATCGGCATGAACTGTAGACGGTACCGCAACGCGTTTTTTACCAGCTTGCATGAACTGCAATAGCGCCATTTGAGCGGTTGCATCTTGCATGGCTACGCGGTCTGGAGCGAAATCGACATAAGACTTTCCGCGTTCAGAGGCTGT
>JBFYPV010000142.1:0-5149 GCA_041303085.1 Crocinitomicaceae bacterium | reverse complement strand
CTGTCGAGCACGCGCATCCCGTTTTCATAGGTGCCGCTACCGTAGCGCTGCGCACCGATCTGACGCAGCAAACCTTCGGCAAACATATTGACACTGCGTTGGTTGGTCCAAAAAACAACATCTTCCAGTTTTTGCCCCACTTCTGCGTGCAACAAGGTCATGCTTTCCGTGTTTGGTGCGTGCAAACTGGGGTGCAACCTGACAGCAGCACTGCCGCCGTCTACGCGAACCCCTTGCTTTTGCAGCGCTTGATATAACAAGAGTGCCAAAAGTTGCTCTGGATCGGGCATGCTGCCTTTGACTTCATATGCCGTTCGGTTAGCCGGCAAACTCCCTTTGATGCTTCTTTCAAAATTATAAGGCTCGCCATGAATAAAAGATTGATCAGCACTGACATTCGCCGCTTTAGCCTCAATGTTTAAACGATAGTTTGGATCATTCGGAAAACAACTTTTCAAGACAATAGGCGTTCCGGATGCTCCTGTTTGAAAGGTCAATTTGAGTGTGTTGTCGTAGAAATTGAGGCCAAATGAGCCGCAGCCGTAATAGTTGCCCATGTCGACCTGCTCCCAGCCGACTGGGCATTTGTCGTAACCAAAAGCGCTCGCATCGGCAATGACTTGCCCAGTGATGTATTGGATGCCTTGTTGTTGGATGAGTGCAACCCATTCGGTCAAAAAATCGAGTTCGCGACCTGGTTCATTGAAATAACGAGAACCCATTGCGACGTCACCACCGCCTACAATGCGAATATTGCCGTCAAAAACGCCATGTGCTTTGAGCTCGCCATCCAAAAAAAGTTGTGTTTGGGCTTGGTAGCTCGGTCCGAGCACAGTTAGTGCTGCAGCTGTACTCACCAATTTAGTGATGGAGGCGCCCGGAAGCTGCTGTGCGGGAAGGTAGGCCGCAATTGTGTCGCCAGTAGTGAGGTCAACGGCGCAAATACTCCATTTAGTGCCGACTAACTGAGGGTCATTGACGAGTTGTTGTACGACAGCCTGCAGTGGGAACTGCGCTGCAATCCAAAGCGGAAAACTGAATAAAAACAGAGCAAAGATGCGGGGCATAGTCGACAAATTTAGTGTAATTTTACAATTCAAAAAGGAGGCCATGTTACGAATTCAAGCAGAAAAACTTTCAGGACTGTACAGCATTTACCCAAAAGTCTTTGGCGACGAGCGCGGCTACTTTTTTGAGACCTACAAAACCGAAAACTACGCCCAAATTTGCGAAAATCTGACCTTCGTTCAGGACAATATTTCCATGTCGGCAAAAGGAACACTCCGCGGCCTGCATTTTCAAGCCCCACCTTTTGCGCAAGGTAAACTCATCCAAGTATTGCAAGGCGCTGTGCTCGACGTCGCTGTAGACATCCGTCGATCGTCGCCCACTTACGGCCAGCATTTTAAAATGGTTTTGAGTGCAGAAAATGCCACACAACTGTATATTCCACCGGGTTTTGCACACGGTTTTCTAGCGCTCGAAGACCACACACTCTTCAGCTACAAATGCACCGCAGCGTATCACCATGCTTCAGAAGGTTGTTTGCACTACAATGACCCCGACCTCCAAATCGATTGGGAGCTCACCGACTCGCCTTTGCTCTCGCCAAAAGATGCCTTGGGCGAGGCCTTTTCCACTTTTCAAACGCCATTTGAATAAACCGATGCCCAAAGCCAACAATCCCAACGATTTTATCCGCATTCAAGGCGCAAGAGAACACAACCTCAAGAACATTCACCTCGATATCCCACGTCAAAAACTCGTTGTTTTTACAGGGCTGAGTGGCAGCGGCAAATCTTCTTTGGCCTTCGATACCATTTTTGCCGAAGGACAGCGCCGTTACCTCGACACCTTTTCGGCGTATGTACGGCAATTCATTGGCGGCTTGGAAAGACCCGATATCGACAAAATTGACGGCCTTAGCCCAGTGATTGCCATTGAACAAAAGACCGTTGGCCGCTCCCCGAGGTCAACCGTTGGCACCATTACCGAACTCTACGACTTCTTTCGCTTGCTTTTTGCCCGAACCGCCACAGCTTATTCGTATCAGACCGGCGAAAAAATGGTGCAATACGCAGACCACGACATCACCGAACTCATCCAAAGCACTTTTAAAGGCAAAAAAGTAGCCCTCCTGGCTCCAAAAGTCAAAGGCCGAAAAGGACATTACCGCGAACTTTTTGAGCAAATTCAGCGCTTGGGCTATACCCGCGTGAGGGTCGATGGCGAACTCTTCGAATTGAGCAAGCCGATCAAACTAGACCGCTACAAGACCCACGACATCGAAGTTGTTGTGGACCGTTTCATTGCGGGTGATGTAGATGACAAACGCTGCCAAGAAACCGTACAAACCTGCATGCAACTCGGCGAAGGCACCCTGATGGTGCTCGATTTAGAAAACGGAGACCTCCGCCATTACAGCCGCTCGCTCATGTGTCCGAGCACGGGCATTTCTTACCCCGAACCCGAACCCAATCTTTTTTCATTCAACTCTCCTTATGGGGCCTGCCCTACCTGCAAAGGACTCGGCGAGGTAAGTGAAATGGACCGCGACAAAATCATTCCAGACCCCAAACTTTCCATCAAAAAAGGAGGTCTCGCACCGCTTGGCGCCTACAAAAGATCTTGGATTTTTGACAAAATTGAAAAACTACTGCAGGCCGAGCAATTTACGCTCAACACCCCCATCAGCGACATCGACGAAGAACTCATAGAGCTACTGCTTTACGGCAACGAAGACATGGAGCTCGGGCCACTCGATACCCAAGAGCGTTTTGAAGGTCTGTTGCATTTTATGGGCCGCCACGCAGAAGATTCCTCCACCGCAATTGAGCGTTGGGCCCAAGGATTTATGCACAAGAAAACGTGTCCGAGCTGTTCGGGCTACCGACTCAAAAAAGAAGCCCTGCACTTCAAAATCGGACAGCTACACATCGGCGAACTTGCCGTCATGGACTTGCAAACCCTCAATGACTGGTGCGCTACCCTACCCCAACTCCTCGATGAACAAGCCATTTATATCGGCAAAGAAATCATCAAGGAAATCAATGCGCGTTTGGGCTTTATTTTAGAAGTAGGCCTCGATTACCTCACCATGCACCGCAGCGCCAAAACCTTATCGGGTGGCGAAGCGCAGCGCATCCGCTTGGCGACGCAAATTGGCACCGAACTACTCAATGTGCTGTATATCCTAGATGAGCCATCTATCGGTTTGCACCAACGAGACAACACCAAACTCATACGTTCGCTCACCAAATTGCGCGACCTCGGCAACACCGTTCTAGTGGTGGAGCACGACAAAGAAATGATGGAAGCCGCGGACTTCATCGTCGATATCGGACCTGGCGCTGGCCGACACGGCGGCGAAATTGTCTTTGCGGGCACCTATGCAGAAATGCTCAATGCAAATACCGTTACAGCAGGTTACTTAAATGGAAATAGAAGCATTTCAATCCCGGATCAAACAAGAGCTGGAAATGGAAATTTCCTGAAACTCAAAGGGGCTCAAGGGCACAACCTGAAAAACATCGATATTCAGATTCCACTCGGTACGCTCACCTACGTGACGGGCGTGAGTGGCAGCGGCAAATCTTCGCTGATCAATCAGACGCTTTTCCCGCTTTTGATGAATCATTTCTACGACCCTATTCGCACGCCGCTGCCCTACAAACAAATTACAGGTCTTGAGCACCTCGATAAAGTCATTGAGATTGACCAAAGCCCAATTGGCCGCACGCCGCGCTCCAATCCAGTGACCTACACCAAAGTTTTTGACGAAATCAGGAGTTTATTTGCCAACATGCCCGAAGCGCTCATCCGCGGTTACAAACCCGGGCGCTTCTCGTTTAATGTGGCTGGTGGCAAATGCGAAACCTGCAACGGAGGTGGCATGCGCTTGATCGAAATGAACTTTTTACCAGACGTTTATGTCTTGTGTGAACAGTGTAATGGTAAAAGGTACAATAACGAAACCTTAGAAGTGCGCTACAAAGGCAAAACAATTGCAGACGTCCTGCAAATGACCATTTCTGAGGGTTGTCAGTTTTTTGAAAATCAGCCCAAAATACACCGCATGTTGCTCACTTTGGAAGAAGTCGGCTTGGGTTATGTGCAACTGGGGCAGTCTTCCACAACTTTATCGGGCGGAGAAGCACAGCGCATCAAGTTAGCTGCCGAACTCGCCAAAAGAGCTACTGGTAAAACCATCTACATTTTGGATGAACCCTCAACCGGACTTCATTTTGAAGATATTCAGCTACTGCTCAAGGTCTTGCAAAGATTGGTAGACGAAGGCAATACCGTTTTGGTGATCGAACACAACCTCGACATGATCAAAACCGCCGACTACATCATCGATATCGGACCAGAAGGCGGACAGCGTGGAGGACAGGTTCTTTTTGAAGGAACACCAACTCAAATGGTTAAAAAGGCTCAAAAAGTATCCTACACCGCAAAATATTTGGCCCAAGAATTAAAAAAGCGTTAATTTTGACGCTCCTAAAAGTAGTAACGAAACTAAAAAATATAAAATGGCAGTAGAAATTACAGACCAAAACTTCGACGAGCTCGTCATGAAATCAGAAATTCCAGTCATTATTGATTTCTGGGCAGAATGGTGTGGTCCTTGCCGCATGATTGGTCCGGTTATCGAAGAAATGGCGAACGAATACGACGGAAAAGCGTTAATCGGAAAAGTAAATGTAGACCACAACATGGGCGTTTCTGCTCAATTTGGCGTGCGCTCTATCCCAACGATCTTATTTATCAAAAATGGTGAGGTTGTCGACAAATCAGTTGGAGCTGTTCCTAAAGCAGTTCTCGCCGAAAAGCTCGAAGCACTCATGTAAAAACAATAAAGGGAGTTCGCTCCCTTTTTTTATGCCATGGAATCATTCTGGAGAAGACTTCGTTATTACGGCCTAGGTTTCGGACTCGGCCTCATCCTGACCTTCGGTATTTTCAATACCCGCGGCTGTAGCTGGATGCCTGAAAACCGCGTCAAAGACGCCATCAACAAGCGCGTCTGGATCGTCGACATGCAGAAAGTCAATTCTTTTTACAAAGACCACAAACTCAACGACGCCAAGTTTTACCGCCTCATGCAAGATGCCGATATTTCTTTCACAAAAAGCATCCGCAGTGGTCG
>JBFYPV010000141.1:0-4382 GCA_041303085.1 Crocinitomicaceae bacterium | reverse complement strand
AAAATAGCGATGGCTAAACCTATGAACACACTTCTTTTGCGCCCTATCAAATCGGCTAACTTACCAGCAAAGGGTCTAGAAAGGCCAGCAGCTACTGAAAATAAAAAGATGATGCTTCCTTTGACTTCGCTACCGCCCAAACCACTGATGAAACCATTCATTTCGGGCAAGATCAGGTTGAAACTCAGCATGAAGAAGAACATACTGAAACTGAGTAACCAGAAATCTTTCTTGTATCTTTTGAACATGGCGGCAAAAGTAGTTAAACCAAACCAACTCTTGTTTGTTGTTTGTACATGAAACGTATATTTGTCATACTTATGTTAGGAAGTCTAAACGCCTGTGGTCAGCAAGACCCCGATGATGCAAAAAACCAAAACACCTTCAATGGCCGTGCGCTGCCAGAAAACGTGTGCTATGTAGTCAATGGCGGTACGGAGCGCCCCTTCACTGGTAAATACTGGGACCACCACGAAGAAGGCACCTATGTTTGTGTAGCCTGCGATGCGCCTTTATTTGAAAGCAAAACCAAATACGATTCAGGATCTGGATGGCCAAGTTTCTATGAGGTGCTTACGCAAGGAAACGTCAAAAAAATTACAGACCGTTCGCACGGCATGATCCGCACAGAAGTGCGCTGCAACAAATGCGATGCGCATTTAGGGCATGTTTTTGAAGATGGTCCGCGCCCAACGGGTTTGCGCTACTGCATCAATTCCGCTTCACTCAGTTTTATATCAGCCAACGACATGAAAGCAAATCAAAACAACAACAATTTAGAAACAGCCACCTTTGGTGCGGGTTGTTTTTGGTGTATCGAAGCCTGTTTCAAAGATTTGAAAGGCGTGGTTTCGGTAGTCCCGGGTTATGCAGGTGGTCAGAAAGCCGACCCAACTTACAAAGAAGTTTGTGGCGGTCAGACAGGTCACGCAGAAGTTGCTCAGGTTGTTTTTGATCCTGCTGTTATTACTTATGAAGCGTTATTAGAAGCCTTTTGGTTTGTTCACGACCCTACGCAACTCAATCGTCAGGGCAACGATATCGGAACCCAATACCGCTCGGTTATTTTTTACCACAGCGAAGAACAAAAAAGATTGGCGCAGCAATACCTCAAGCGTTTGAGCGACGAAAAAGTATGGGATGCACCGATTGTTACCGAAATTGTAGCCATCAACAACTATTACGAGGCAGAAGATTACCACCACAATTACTTTGAGAACAATCCGGGCAATCCGTATTGTCAGAGTGTGGTGCGTCCGAAGGTTGAGAAATTCAGAAAGGTATTTGCCAAAAGTCTGAACTAGACTTCTGTAGTTTGTTTAGTCCTGTTCAGGGGCTAAGCGCAATACAATACCGTCGATGTCATCGCTTAAATGAATCTGGCAACCCAAGCGGCTATTTCCTTTTACAAAAAAAGCTTGGTCAAGCATATCGAGTTCAGCGTCGCTTTGTTCTGGTAAGTCAGTTTCGGACTCTAGGTAACACTGGCAAGTGGCGCACATCGCCATGCCACCACATTCGCCTTTTACAGGTAAGTCGTAGGCCTTGCACAATTCCATGACATTCATGTTCATGTCGGTTGGGCCCTCGAGTTCGTGAGCGAGTCCTTCTCTGTCAATAATGGTTACTTTGATATCTGCCATGATGGTTTAGTTGTATACGCGCAATAAATTGTTTCCGTTGAATTGTGTGGCGTACTGTCGCAAGCCGTAAATACTGTTGCTTACAGGTGAGCCGTCATAGAGCGAAAAAACAGCGTTATTGCAAGAATCTTTGAGTTGTAAGAAGTTTTGTTCGTCTGGATACAACGGATAAGGGCAGGATCCGTCTATATCTGCGGGCGAATGGCGGTCAAAGGCTATAAATTCATCGATGCCTTTGCGGTAAACGATAATACCCCGTGAGCCACCATTGAGGTAGGTCCAGCCGCCAACACCTTGAAGGTTGCTGTAACTTGGCAATTGGATGTCTATAGTGACATCGACCGGAACAAAAGGAACCGGATGCTGGTTTTGATTATTGCACTTTGCAGACAATAATAAAAAACCCAAACAAAAAATAAAGAGCTGTTTCACCTTTCAAATTTAATGATTTTCACTTGCTTTAGAGTGCAGCCGACTTTTCTTCCCATTTTTGGTAGAGTTTTTCTACCGCTGCTTTGGCCTCTTCATAACGGTTGAGCACCGCATTGTATTTTTGCTTGTCTTCGTAGTCAATAGTGCCCAATTCATTTTCGATTTCGCTCACAACTTTTTCTTGTTGTTCAATTTGCTGCTCAATTTGTTGGATTTCGCGCTGTGCTTTTTGTTGGGCTTTATCGATGCGTGGTTTGCTTGCTTCGCTGCTTGTTACTTCTTTTTTGCGCTCTTTTGGTGCTTCTAGCGCGCCTTCACTTGGTGTTTTTTGCGTTTTGTAGGTGAGGTATTCATGCAAACTAAAGTGGTGGATCTTGACGCCTTGATTTTCGATATCCCAAATGCGGTTGCTCAGGCCATCGACAAATTCGCGGTCGTGCGATACAATAATAAAGGTGCCTTCGTAATGCACGAGTGCCTCCTTGAGTACTTCCTTGCTCTGGAGGTCGAGGTGGTTGGTTGGCTCATCCAAAATCAAGAAGTTGGATGGGCTCAGTAACAAGCAACACAAAGCCAATCTTGTGCGTTCCCCTCCGGAAAGCACACCGACTTTTTTGTCGATGTCTTCTCCCGAAAACAAAAAGGCACCGAGTATGCTTCTCAGGTCTTTGCGCAAATCGCCTTTAGCGACGAGATCTACGGTATCGTAAATGCTGAGTTTTGGATCGAGTTTCTCTGCCTGGTCTTGGGCAAAGTAAGAAATCTGAACGTTGTGTCCGAGCATGACTTCTCCATCGTGGGTAATGTTACTCATGATGGCCTTGAGTAAGGTGGATTTTCCGACGCCGTTCGGTCCCAGTAGCGCAATTTTCTCACCTCTACCAATTGTGATAGAAACTTCCTTAAACAAACAACGCGCATCATAACTCTTGCCGAGCTGATTGAGCTCCAACACCCATTTGCCGGGTTGAACCGCTAAAGGAAAGCGCAATTTAAGTTTGGCGACTTGGTCTTTTTCTACTGAAATGCGCTCTGTTTTGTCGAGTTTCTTGATCAAAGATTGCGCAAAGGCAGCTTTGTTTTTCTTGGCCCTGAATTTTTCAATGAGTTCCTCGGCGTGCTTGATGTCTTTGTCTTGCTGTTTTTTGGCTTGTTCGAGTCTTTCCATTTCCTCTGCGCGCAATTCTTTGTATTTAGAATAGGCGTAAGGGAAGTCAAAAATTTGCTGACGAGAAATCTCCAAAGTGCGCGTACTGACATTATCTAAAAATAAGCGGTCGTGAGAAATCAGGATAACAGCGCCTTCAAAACGCTGTAAATATTGTTCTAACCAACTGATCGAAATGATATCGAGGTGATTGGTAGGCTCATCTAAAAGAAGGATGTCTGGCGTGTTGACTAATATCCGTGCTAATTCTGCGCGCATTTTCCATCCGCCCGAACATTGTGCAATCATTTTTTCTTGATCGAGCACGCTAAAGCCAAGGCCTTCGAGTGTGGCTTTGATTTTTTCTTCCCATTGATAGCCCTCCAAAACTTGAAAGCGGTGATTGAGGTCGCTGAGTTCGTCGAGCATTGCTAAATAGCTTTCAGCTTCGTAATCCGTTCGGATGGTCAGTTCGTTATTGATGTGGTCTAGGCGCTCGCGAATTTCATTGAGCTGCTCGTTGGAGTAGAAGAGAAAGTCGTAAACACTTTTGTCTGAATCGATATGGATATCTTGGGTCAAGAAGCCCAACTTGAGGTTCTTGGACTGATGCACCTGCCCGTCTGATGGCTGTACGCTTCCCGATAAAATACGCAGTAAGGTGGACTTTCCAGCGCCGTTCTTTCCGACGAGCCCTACTTTATCTCCTTTGTTGATTTGGAGGTTGACGTTTGAGAAAAGATATCCCTGTGGTAAAAAGTAGCCGAGCCGTTCAAATTGTATCATGCCGCAAAGTTAATTCTTTCATGACAATATCAATTGAGGCATGATTTTTGTTTGCAAAAGGCAACAATATTCGGATTATTTGGTTATATTGTCAAACTCTTACTTAATTTAAATACAATTTCAACATGGGAAGACCTCCAACTAAACCAGCCAGACTACGCAACGGATTTTATATAGAAGTTAAATCGCAAGGATCTTCAGCTATTTTAATACGCCGCGACACACGCGAGCAAATGCTCGTTGCTGCAGAAGATTACGCCCGCACCAAAAACGTCACCATTAAAGGAGAAATGCGCAATGACAAATGGATCGCTGAATAGCTACCGCTTCTCTTTTTGGATTCCGCTTTTCGCAGGCTTATTAATCCTGGTCCC
>JBFYPV010000140.1:0-3304 GCA_041303085.1 Crocinitomicaceae bacterium | reverse complement strand
GTGAGGGCCGCAAGCAGGATAAAAAGTGCGAATTGTTTCATAGTTGTTAAATTTGTTCAAAATTAATTAAAAAGATGCGTGCTTTGACAAAACTACCGGGCTATCTTTTGGCACTGACTTTCCTACTCCTTGTTACCTGTACCAACGAGGCGCCAAAAAGGACAATTTCCTTAGATGAAATCAGGCCGAAGTCACCACAAAAAAACAGCCAAAAACCCAAAAAAAGCCAAACCGACACGCTGCAACGGCTTTGCAATTTTTATACCAATGATTCTACCTCCTTACAAATAAGTAAAATCAGTCTGGATGAATCCGACGACAAGTTTTTTCTGGACAGATTTAGTTCAACGAGGCAACGTTACCTACTGACGGACTCCCTCGGCAAAATTTTTCAGTACAAAAACTGGACTTTTAAAGATAGCAGCTCCTGTACCGAAGCATTTTACAACTGGCTCGATCAGGCAGGAAAAAACAAAACAAGTGTGGCGTTAAAGTCAGGCCCTATCTGGAGTTCAAAGCACGAAATCTACCTGGTTTGCGACCAAGAAATCATACAGATCAGCAGCCCGCAACGCCTCTTATTGAAGAATTGGCTGAAATGGTACAGCGGCACAGCACACTTTAAGTCATTCAAGTATATCATCTACGCTCAACCAAAGAAAAAAACCTTATGGCTGAAGTACACAAACAGTAAAATAACAGCTTTATGAATTTAGTCAACCGCGGATTTATTTTTGTCAAGGCGAGGCCACCTTTTATCAAATGGGCCCAAACAATTGATCCTGATTTACTCATCGATGAGCAAGCTGAAGGCAGTGTATACCTCATTGAAGAAGAATTTTGGGACGACGAACTCATTGTGAAAAACTATGCCAAAAAAATTGCCCGCCACGAGTTTGGCTGCATTACTGAAGAGGAAGAACGATGGTTAAATTGGGCAACTACCAAGGAATTTGAAGCACTATTTTCGCTTGAAATAGGTTGTACTTGCCTCGATTTGCTAAAAGAACCACTGCAGAAAGAAGCCATTTAAAGCGCTTCAAGGCTTCAATTCATTTACAAGCGCTCAATCAAATTAGAATTGAGATAAGCTGGATCAAACGTCACTTCTTCTCCCAACCAATCGGGCTTGGCAAAATATTGCTCTTCGTCGGAAAGTTCGAGTTCTGCAACCAACAAACCCTCTAGTGCGCCATGAAAAACATCGAGTTCCCAGGTATCGGTGCCATTTTGGATATAATAACGCGTTTTGTGCAAACAAGGTAAATCTGCCTCGGCGATCATTTCGTTGGCTTCATCTTGTGGAATTTCATATTCAAACTCGCTGCGCGTAAGGCCTGTTCCTAATTTGATGGTAAAAAAAGCCATGTTGTCGGTGACCCGAATGCGCACAGAGCGGTCGCTGCCACGCAATAAGTAGGCTTGCTTTAACTCGCGCTGCCCTATACATTTAGCTTGTTTCCAAGCGTCGTTGGCTACCAGAAACTTCCTTTCGATTTCTTTCAAGATTCGATTTTTTGCATTATTTTTACCCCGCATGCAACTAAAAGCGGTTGTCTTGCGTCAAACACAAAACTAATCTTTCTCTATGAAACTGCGCATTACTTTTTTCAGCTTGCTTTTAGGTAGCAGCTCTTTATTTGCTCAAAAATCCATCGATCAAGCGGGCATCAAAATCACCACGGCTCCATTGCATTGCGATGTGCCTTCTGAAGGCTACCAAGCAGACCTCATTGCCCTCACCATTACCAACACAACTAACGAAGTCAAAAACGTTTCTTACAGTTTTGAATTGTACTACGACGACAACTGTGCTACTTGCGGCCACGACGAATACCTTTACACGCAAACATTGCAACCCAACCAAACCCTTCAAGGTATTTGCTTAGACCGCAACAACATGGGGCTCACTATTTTTGACCACATGCCGGCGCACCTCACCAAAATTCAACTTACCGACTTCAATATCAAAAGCGTAACGGTTCAATAAACCAACTTCTACCCTACTACCTATGAAATTTAAGCACCTCCTCACAGGTCTTGCGCTTACTTTTGGACTTGTACAACAAACACAAGCACAATGTACAGTTCAGGCCATCGCCCAAGACACCATTGTTCCTTGTAACGGTTCTACCACTTTAAGTGTAAATGGTACTGGTACGAGCGTTGTAGCCTTTGGCGAAAACTTCAACGCGGGCCAGCCCGTTGGTTGGGACTTCTCTCAGGTTGTGACCATTGCCAACAACACGTGTGGCGTACCTTCTTTGGACGGTTCTGACTTCATGTGGATGGGTAACCAATCAGTGGCACCTCGCGTCATGGCAACTGTTCCCCTCGATGTTTCATCTGGCGGTACCGTTTGTTTTGAAATGCGCTATTCCATTCAAGCACAACCTTCTCCTTGTGAAGGACCCGATTTAGCGAGCGAAGGCGTTTACTTGCAGTATTCTATCGATAACGGCGCTACCTGGACCACCATGAACTATTGGAGCCCCAACGGTGGTTACGATTCTTACATGACTGCCTGGAACAACTACTGCGAAGACATCCCAGTTGCAGCCCAAACTGCCACCACTAAATTCCGCTGGACCCAACTTGCCGTATCCGGCGCTCCTTACGACCACTGGGGTCTAGACAACATTGCTATCTCTGCAGCCATCCCGAACTACACCATCACTTGGCTTCACGACAACTACTCCTACCCTACAGGCGTCTACACCGGTAACAACCCTACCCCTGTTTCGCCTACCGGCACTACTAGTTACATCGTCATGATGACCGACAGCACCAATATTTGCTACGACACCATTACTTTAACTATTTCTTATCCACAAATTGACAGCGTGCTCGAAAACAACCCTACTTGCGGCAGCAGTAACGGTAGTTTAGATGCAAGTGCATCAGGTGGCGCAGGCGGCTATACTTACAGCATAGACAACGGTCAAAATTTTCAAGCGAGCGGAACCTTCAGTGGCCTCGGCATCAGCAATTACACGGTCATTTTAGTAGATCAAAATAACTGTTCAGACACGGTTCAAGCTGCATTAATTGGCGTTGACTCCGTAGAAATCAGCAATATGGTGGTCACCACCACCACCTGTGGACTCGACAACGGCATCATCGACCTCACCATCACTGGCGGTACACCCAACTATCAATACAGCCTCACCAATGGCACCACTTTCTCTGCGAGCCCTGTATTCAACAACCTCGTACCCGGAACCTACCAAGTTTACGTAGAAGATGTCAATGGTTGTTTTGACAGCACCACCGCAACAATTTACCCTTCTACCAATCCAATTCT